>JAKANG010000119.1 GCA_021812505.1 Pseudomonadota bacterium | reverse complement strand
GGGCGCGGCCATGTCGCGCGGCTCGATCGGCTGGGCCAGGAAGGCGGCGCGGCCGGCCTCGCAGGCGGCGGCGAAGGCCTTGGCCATGGCGACGGGATCGCCGGCGCGCGCGATCGCGGTATTGAGCAGCACTGCGTCATAGCCCAACTCGAAGGCCTGGGCCGCCTGGGAGGGCGCGCCGATCCCGGCGTCGATCACCAGCGGCGTGTCGGGGAAACGGGCGCGCATCGCCCGGAGCGCGAAAACATTGTTCAGGCCCCTGCCAGAGCCGATCGGCGCGCCCCAGGGCATCAGCACCTTGCAGCCGGCGTCGAGCAGCTTTTCCGCGACCTTCAGATCGTCGGTGGTGTAGGGAAAGACGGCGAAACCCTCGTCGCAGAGGATGCGCGCCGCCTCCACCAGCCCGAAGACGTCGGGCGCAAGCAGGTCCTCATCGCCGATCACCTCCAGCTTGATCCAGTTGGTCCCGAACAGCTCGCGCGCCATCTGGGCGGTGGTCACCGCCTCTTTCACCGTGCGGCAGCCGGCGGTATTGGGCAGAACCCTCATGCCCAGCGAGCGGATCAGGCCCCAAAAACTCTGTCCGGCGCGCCCGCCCCCGGCCTCGCGGCGCAGCGAAACGGTGACGATCTCGGCGCGCGAGGCGGCAAGCGCCTCGGCGAGGATCGCCGGCGAGGGATATTGCGCGGTGCCGACCAGCAGGCGCGAGCCCAGTTCCACGTCGTATAGGCGAAGGGGATCGTTCATGGCTCAGCCTCCTTGGCGCGGGGTCAGGATTTCGACCTTGTCGCCTTCGGACAGGCGGCAAATCCTGCGCTCCTTCGCGCGCACAAAAGTCTCGTTGACCGCCGTCGCCACGAATTCGGGGGAAAAATCGAGCTCCACGATCAGCGCCGAGAGATCAGACGACTTCACGTCGCGCGTCTCCCCATTGACCACGATTTTCATCCATGACCTCCGGAAAATAGCCGTCCTCCAGGACGATCCGCGCGGCGCGGCTGGCCAGCGCCGGCGACAGCAGGAAACCGTGGCGATAGAGCCCGTTCAGAAATAGCCGGCGCCCGTCCCGTACGATTCGCGGCAGATTGTCCCAGAAACTCGGCCGCACGTCGGAGCCGGTCTCGACCACCTCGGCCTCGCCGAAGGCGGGATGGATGGCGAAGGCCGAATTGACCAGTTCGACGATGGAGCGCGCGGTGACGCGGGCGCGCTCCTCGTTCTCGATCATGGTGGCGCCGACCATGAACGTCCCGTCGGCGCGCGGAACCACATAAACCGGATGGCGCGGGTGCAGCATGCGCACGGGCCGCGCGAGCCTCACGTCCCGCGAGCGCACGATCATCATCTCGCCCTTGACGCCGCGCAGGCCGGAAAGTTTTGGCTTGGCGGCATAGCCCCGGCAGTCGAGAAGCCAGTCCCAGTTGTCCGGCAGCGTCTCGGCGTCCACGCCATATCGTAGAGTCACATTGGGCTCGGCGGCGAGTTTTTCGGCCAAAGCGGCTAGCGCGGAACGCGGCTCCAGGTGAGCCTCTTCCTCAAAATAAAGCGCGGTCGAGAAATTTTCCGCCAGATCGGGCTCAAGCGCCGCGAGACCGGCGCGGTCCACAGTGACGAAACGCGAAGTGCGCCGCGAGAATTGCACCAGTTCGCCACGGTCGCGCTCGAGCGCCACCACCACGCTGCCGCGCCGCTCGGCCAGCGGAACTTCGCGGGTCCAGAACTCCAGCGCCTCGGCGCCGAGACCGGCGACGATCGGCTCGGTGGATTCGGCCTCGCACCAGGGCGCTATCATGCCGCCGGCAAAGAAGGAGCAGCCCTTTCCGGGGCCGTCGCTCTTTTCAACGATTTCGATGGCCAGATCGCGCCCCGCAGCGCGGGCGCGGCTGACGAGTTCGTAAGCGGCGGTGAGCCCTGCCGCCCCGGCGCCGATGACGCGAATGCGCATTTTTGCCCTCGCTTTCCCGCCCCTTGGGCTAAACGCCGACGGAAACACGCGCGTGGGCGAAGCAGGCTTCGTTTCGCGCCATCCCTCCGCCAGTGCGAACTGGATCAGGTGCGGCGGCCCGCGATCGAGCCGCCTGAGGGTCGCCGGGCCGTTCCTTAAAACGCCGCCAGCCTCTCAGCCCCAAGATACGATTTCTCTCGCGGGGCTCCCCTTGGCCATAAGGATTTATGTGTCGGTGGAGACGCCGCCGTCAAGAGAGCTGACGCGACGGCGCGCACTTCGCCCGCGGCGGCCTGTCACGGCGCGGCGCCGGACTTGCCTGACAGGATAGGCTTTGACGCCGGGCCGGGAATATGTTTAGAACAGTTCAAAGAATTGTTCTAAAGTTCTGGGCGGCCGAAAGCGCCGAGGGGAAAGAGCGGGGAAATGCAGAGTGCGGTCCATCAGATGCACCAACGGCCGGCCGGACGTCGCCCTGTGGCGCGGCCCGCCTTCGACTGGCAAGGCGGCGCTTTGGCGCGACTGGTGCGGGAAAAACTCCGCGCCGTCGATCTGCGCCCGACGCGGCAGCGCGTCAGCCTCGCGAGCCTGCTTTTCGTCGCTGGCGACCGCCATGTGACGGTGGACCAGTTGTTCGAGGAGGCCAAGGCCTTGCGCATGCCCTTGTCGCGCGCCACGGTCTACAACACCTTGCATCAATTCGTGGCGGCGGGCCTGGTGCGCGAGATCGCGCTTTATGGCTCAAAAGTCTGGTACGACACCAAGACCGGTTCGCATTGTCATTTCTACGACGAAGCCAAGGCCGATCTCTTCGACATGCCCGAGGACGTCGCCAAGCAGCTCGCGATTCAGCCGCCCAAAGGCAAGAAAATCGTCGGCGTCGACGTCATCGTCCGGCTGGCGGACGATGACGTCGACGCCACAGCCTGAATTCAAAAGGCGTTCTTGGTCGAAAACACCGAGAACGGCGTCATCGCAAGGATTTTCAGGTCGAGCCAGATCGACCAGTTCTCGATGTAATAGAGATCATGGGCGACGCGCTGCTCGATCTTTTCCAGCGTGTCGGTCTCGCCCCGCCAGCCGTTGACCTGCGCCCAGCCGGTGATCCCCGGCTTCACGCGATGGCGGGCGAAATAGCCCTCGACCGCTTCATCATAGAGCAGGCCGGCCGTCGCGGCTTTCAGCGCGTGCGGACGCGGGCCGACCAGCGACAGGTCGCCGCGCAGGACATTGAACAATTGCGGCAGTTCATCCAGCGACCAGCGGCGGATGAAGGCGCCGAATGGGGTGACGCGGGGATCGCCGCGGGTGACCAGCCTGGAAGCGTGAGCGTCGCTTTGTTCCTCATACATGGAACGGAACTTGAAGACGGCGAATTTCTCGTTGTTGAAGCCATAGCGCGTCTGGCGGAATAGAATCGGCCCCCGCGACGACAGCTTCACCCCGAGCGCGACCGCCGCCAGTACCGGCGACAAAGCCACGATCAGCAGCGCCGCCGCGACGCGGTCGAACAAAGCCTTGAGCGCGGAGCCCCAGTCGGAGATCGGCTTGTCGAAAACCGGGAGGAACGGCACGTCGCCGATATATTGATAGGCTCGGTCGCGCAGTTTGAGCCGGCTGCCGAGCGCAGAAATGCGAATGTCGACGGGCAAGGTCCATAATTTCTTGAGAATCTGGAGAATACGGGTCTCTGCGGCGGCGGGTATGGCGACGATCAGCAGATCGACCTTCTGCTGGCGGCAGAAGGCTTCGAGATCGCCGAAGGAGCCGAGGAAGGCGTAATCCGCGATCCGATCGGGCAGCCGCTCGCGGCCGCGATCGTCGAACAGGCCGAGAATTTCCAGCGCTCCCCTGCCCGAGCGCTCGAGCCGGCTTATCGTTTCGAGGGCGTGGTGGCCGCCGCCGACGATCACCGTGCGCCGCGCCAGAAGGCCCCGCCGCGTCCAGCTTTTCACGGCGACCGCGAAGCCAGCGCGCGCGAAGGCGCCGGCGGCCCAGGCGCCGCAGAACCACGCTGGAATCCAGCCGCGCAGAAGGCTCGGCGCGGCGAAACCGGTGAGCGCCGCGCCCGTCGTCAACAGCGCGAGCGCGCCGCCCAGCGCCACGGCCAGGTCGAGTGTCTGCCGTGGAAAGTCGCCCATGGCGCGGACGGTATAGGCCCAGCGCGCCCGGAGCGCGGCAATCGCAAACAGGGTCGCGACGGCAAGGCTCGCGGCGAGCGCGCCCGCATCCAGCGCCTGCGGCGCGCCTTGCGCCAGATAGGCCGAAAAGCCGCCCGCCGGAATATTGAGGGCGTCGAACAGCAGGAGCGCGCCGACCAGCAAGGGTTGCGAGATTCGCGCGTCCGGCGGCATGACGCGGCGCGCGGCCTGGCCGCCGGACGCGAGGCCCCGTTCGAGCGCCCGGCTCAGGTCCACGACGTGGAAAGCCGGCTGGAAGGCCGAATGGGAGGCCGGCTTCCCCCGAGTCTCGGCGGCCGGTTCCGAAGGTGAAGCAAGCGGGGAAGAGACGCTTTGCGCGCTACACATGATGGCACGAAATCCGGTTACGCGGGGCCGTCGGCCCGAGGAGGCAATCTAAAATCTTTGAGTAAATGGCGCGTTGCAGCGAAACCGGACTCCTGGCCGCGAAGGCGGGACGGAGGACCGTGAAAATGCCGTCAAACCATTGCGTTGCAGGCCGTCACGCGCCGCGCGCCCGCGCCTGTCGCCCTTGAGGCTTTATTTACCTTGCCGGACGATTATCCAAAAAAACGCCCCGCCACGCCCACACGGCTTGTTCCGCATGATTTTTTTGACCCGGCGCCTGCGCGCTTTCGGCTCTGCCCTTGTCCTTCCGCTCGTTGCGGCGGGCGCCGCGAAGGCGGACGAATGGCGTTTTTGCGTCGGCCTCGCGCCGGATTCGCATGAAACGGTCATCACCGACATTTTCGCCAGCCCCGAGGAAAGCACGCGGCTTGAACGTCGATTCGAGGCCTATTATCGCGGGCGGAACGGGCGCGCCCTCACCTTCCAGTGCCCCCGCGGCTATAGCGATCGAACCCAGGCCCTCAACGCCCAGACGACGGCGCTGCAATTCGACCAGCAGATGGGCTTCGCCGTCAGCAATCTTGCGGCCGCCAGGGTCGCGGCCATCGTCGGCGGGAACGATTAGAATATCCGCTCAGTCCGGGACGAGGATGAAGATGAGCAGAAAAAGGCCGAAGATCACGAACAGCCCGATCAGGCCCAGCGCGATCAGGCGATCGTCGGCGCTGATCGCCCTGCCGGGTCCGAAAGCAGGAATGGCGTCCGGCTTCTCCGTATTCGCGTCGGGCGCTGGCGCCTGAACATCTTCCCGTAAGACAGCGACCGCCGTCGCGCTGCTTTTCGGCTGGGGCGCCGGTCTGGGTTTTGGCGCCGCCTTGGGGCGAAGAGGGGCTTCGATCCGTCGCGGCGCGGCCTTCCGCGCCTCCCGTCCCGCCATCGCCTTCTCTCGCGCGAACCGGCCCTGAACCACGACGAAAATCGCGCAAGCCAGCGGCAGAACCACAGCGAGCGCCGGCGCCTGCCCGTCGATCCAGCCCGCGAACAGGGGATCATGGGCGATCATGCCGCCCGCCACCCAGCCCAGCAGGCCGGCGCCGGCGTCGGCAAGCGAAGGAAAGGCGCGCATGAGCGCGGAGAAGCCGAAGCTGCCGAAAACGATCACGGGAATGCTCAGGGCGAGGCCGAAAAGCAGGAGCCAGAAGCTGCCGCCCGAAACCGCCGCCACCGCCACCACATTGTCGACGCTCATCGCGGCGTCGGACAGGATGATGATTCCGACCACCGCGAGCATAGTGGCTTCGCTGCGCGCCGAACCGGCCCGCGCCTCCCCTTCGTCCTCCCCGTTCATGA
>JAKANG010000118.1 GCA_021812505.1 Pseudomonadota bacterium | reverse complement strand
GGAGAGTCTTACAGCTCACTATCGGTTAATATTATGATTTCCCGTTGCTATTTTACGAAAGCGCAACATCCGGCGGCCTAGGATGAATGACGATGGGGCTCCAGGGGGCCGGCTTCGCTTTCATGCCGAAAGACCCGCCATGCACATTCAGAAGATCGACTCTTTCGAAGCCAGCCCAAAGGAGCGAACCGGCCGGCGTATTGTCGCGCTCGATGGCTTTCGCGGGCTGATGACGCTGTTCGTCATCCTTTCCCATTATTTCGGTGAAATCGCGGGCGGAATTCTGCCGCTGCGGTTCGGTTTCATCGCCGTGGATTCGTTTTTCGTTCTCTCGGGCCTGCTTGTGGGGCGGCTCATTCTGGACAAGGGCGATGCGGAGAACTTCTACCAGGTTTTTTACGCCCGCCGGATCCTGCGCACTTTCCCGATCTATTTCCTTTGCGTCGCCCTGGCGATCGCGGTCGAACGCGCGATCGGCCTGCCCGGGAATGACGCGGTTCCGACCTGGAGCTATTTCAGCTTCACGAACAATATCTTCGTCGCCCTGACGCAGAACACCGGCCGCGAATGGCTTGGCCCGACCTGGACGATGGGCGTCGAAGAGCAATTCTACCTTATCGCGCCCGCCCTGATGCTCGCCACGCCGAGACGCTATCTGCTCCATGTGCTGACCGGCATAATCGCCCTGTCCATCGCCAGCCGTTTCGCGATCTTCCTCACGAGCGGCAACAGCCTCGCCGCTCTGACGCTCCTGCCCACACGCGCGGACAATCTCGCAATCGGCCTCGCCTGCGCCCTGCTCCTCAAGACCGGCATACGATGGGATTCGTTCGCGCTGCGCGCAGCGCCGATTGTCATTCTCATCCTGTTTTTCGTCGTCGACCAGTTTGTCGGCGACAATTTTCCTCTTCTCCTGGGGCATACGCTCGTCTGCGTCGCGGCGGCGCTGTTCCTGATGAGCATGGTCAGAGGCGCTCCTGAGGCCAAGCGCTTCGAGAGCAAGACGCTCGCCTTTTTCGGCGAGACGTCCTACGCCGTTTACCTGACCCATATGCCGATCCTTTGGGTCGCCCATGCGCTGATCCTGCATCATGCGCCTTCGATCGCAACCGGCGCCGGCTTTGCCGTGACCATCGCCTGCCTGCCCCTGACCGTGCTGATCGCGACGGCCCTGACGCGCTTCGTCGAAGCCCCCATCACCAGCATCGGCCAGCGGCTGAAATGGCGCCAGGCCCCTCCCAAGGCCGCCGCGCTCAAAACCGCCCCGGTCGAAGCAGCCGCGATCGCGGCGGTCTGCCTGGAACCCGAGGCGTCTCGCTGATACGGCTTCCGCCGGGCGGCGTTTCCGGTTCATTCCGAGGCGGATCATTAGCTCGTTGGCGGACACAGGCCCCGTCGCGTGGCCAGCAAGCCCCATGGGGCTGCCCAATCCCGCCCGCGACAAGTGTCGCTCAAGCCTCAGCATTCCTATTGTACTATCGGGGCTGCAACCCCACATAGGCATCAACCAAGGCTGCGCCGAACAGGCGAAGCCGACGAGGCGCCCGCCACGGATGTACTGGCGGGCGTTTTTGTTTTCAAAAGCGGTTGAATTCGTCCCCGCGCGGTGAAAAGCGATTCCGATGCGGACGGGTCGCGACAATCGGAGACCGACGCAACACGGACCCAGCCGAGCCCGTGCGAACCGCCGAACTCAGTTTACGCTGCGCCGCCCTGCCCTGCCGTCTCGATTTTGAGGAGAATGGAGGCCTCGGAGGGAATCGAACCCCCGTACAAGGATTTGCAGTCCTCTGCGTAGCCACTCCGCCACGAGGCCTCATCAGCGGCGACTTCCGTCCGGACCGCTGCGAGGGCTATAGCAGCAGGACGGCGCCGCCCGCAAGCGTCTCGGGAACTTTCCTCAGCTTGTCGTGAAAAGTTCGTTTTCGGGCTTTTCAATCGGATTCTTCACTGCTATACGCCCCCCATCGCAAGCGCGATCCCTGATAGCTCAGCCGGTAGAGCAAGCGACTGTTAATCGCTGGGTCGCAGGTTCGAGTCCTGCTCAGGGAGCCACCCTCTTCCCCTTCAAAGTCTTGGCCATTATGCCTTTCCGGCGCGGCGCCCGAGTTGGCGAAGGCCGGTTGGCGCTGAATTTGCGAAGAAGGCGCGAGCTGGATCGTCCGGGGAGAGCATGACCTACACCAATCTTTTCGGCGCCCCGCCGCCGGAACTCGCGGAAATCGCGCCCGACGCCCGCCAGTTCTCGCCGCTTTCCCCCGACGGCGAGGATCTCGCGGCCCAGCCCGCCGGCGCGCTGGACAATCTTGCCATGCTCGCGCCGCCCGGCGCCATCGAGCGCCGGCGCGCCCTTGCGCTCGCTCTGCGCGCCCTCGCTCCGGGCGCGCCCTTCATCGTTATGGCGCCCAAGGACAAGGGCGGCGGCCGGCTCGCCCGGGAACTCGAAGAACTGGGCTGCGCGAGCGTGCAGAGCGCCAAGCGCCATCACCGAATCTGTTCAGCCCCGGCAGCGGGCGACGCGGCGGCGATCGAGGCCGCCATTCACGCCGGGGCGCCGCGATTCTCCGAATCGCTCGGCCTGTGGACCCAGCCGGGTGTCTTTTCCTGGGATCGAATCGACCCCGGCTCGGCGCTCCTGATGCGCCACATGCCCGATTTTTCGGGTCGCGGCGCTGATTTCGGCTGCGGAATCGGCCTGATCGCCCACAAGATTCTCGCCTCGGTCAAGGTCAAGTCGCTGCTCATGGTCGATATCGACCGCCGCGCCATCGAGCTTTGCGCCCGCAATGTCGACGATCCGCGCGTGGCGATTCTCTGGGCCGACGTGCGCGCGCTCAATGTCGGCCCCTTCGATTTCATCGCCATGAACCCACCCTTCCACGAGGCCGGCCGGGAAACCAAGGAACTCGGCCGCGGCTTCATCGCCAGCGCCGCGGCCAATTTGCGGCCGGGCGGCCAATGCTGGCTGGTCGCCAACCGCCACCTGCCCTATGAGGCCGCGCTGGAGCAAAAATTCCGCTCGGTCGCGCCGATCGCGGCGGAAGGCGGCTACAAGGTGATCGAGGCGATCAAGTGAGCGGCAAGACGATTCGGCTCGATCGGCTGCTCGCCAATCTCGGCTATGGCTCGCGGCGGGAAATCGCGATTCTGGCGCGGACGGGCCGGATTCGCCTCGACGGCGCGCGCGTCCGCGACGTCGAACAAAGAATCGCCGCCGATCCTGCGCTCGAAACGCGCCTCGCCATCGACGACGAACCGCTCGATCCCCTGCCCGGCATGATCTTGATGATGAACAAGCCGCTCGGCGTCACCTGTTCCCACAAGGAGGCCGGCCCACTGGTCTTTTCCCTCCTGCCCGACCGCTGGCGGCGGCGCGATCCGGCGATTTCGACAGTCGGGCGGCTCGACAAGGACACGTCGGGCCTGCTGCTGCTGACCGACGACGGGGCCTTGCTCCACAAGATCATCTCGCCGCGCCATCAGACCCCCAAGACCTATCGCGCCACGCTCGACCGCCCGCTGCGGGGCGATGAGGCGGCGATCTTCGCCGCCGGCGACCTGATGCTGGACGGCGAGGACAAGCCGCTGCTGCCGGCGAAATTGGAAGTCTTGAGCGAGCGCGAGGCGCTGCTGACAATCAGCGAAGGCCGCTACCATCAGGTGCGCCGCATGTTCGCGGCGGCCGGCAATCATGTGACCGCGCTGCATCGCGTCTCGATCGGCGCGCTGACCCTGCCCGACGATCTGGCGGAGGGCGAATTTGTTGTGCTCGGCCCGGCGGAGATCGCCCGGATTTTTGTCCCGCAGACTGGTTAGGTAACTGAAATATAGTCACGTATCTATATCTGGCGCCGTAACCAACAATCATTACGTAATCATATTTTCCTGCCCGGTCCAGTGAACCTCGCTGGAATTTGCGCGTAAAAAAGGACCATCAAATACGCCGCGTGATTCCCCGCCCCATGCCGCAACCCACCGCCCTTGTCTGGTTCCGCAACGATCTTCGCGTCTCCGACCACCCGGCCTTGGCGGCGGCGGCTGCGAGCGGCCTGCCGGTGCTCTGCCTGTACATCCTTGACGATGAGAGCCTCGGATTGCGGTCGCTCGGCGGCGCGAGCCGGTGGCGGCTCGACCGCGCTCTGGCGGCGTTGGAGGGCGAACTCGCGCGGCGCGGCGTGACGCTTCATTTCCTCCGCGGGGCCGCCGAAAAGCTTCTGCCCGAAGTCGCGGCGGCGGCGCAGGCAACCCGCCTGTTCTGGAGCCGGCGCTATGGCGGCGGGGAAGTTGCGTCGGACACGCGGTTGAAGCAAGCCCTTCGCGACCGAGGTTGCGAGGTCCATTCCTTCAACGCCTCATTGCTGGCGGAGCCCTGGCAGGTGACGTCGAAATCAGGCGGGAGCTTCAAGGTCTACACGCCCTTCTGGCGCGCCCTGCGCGAGCAGATCGAGCCGCTGCCGCCCCTGCCCGCGCCCGAACGGCTGAACGCCGCCGCCTGGCCCGCCGCCGCGCCGCCCGCGCTCCGCCGCGAGGCGCTGGCCCTCGCGCCAACCCGGCCCAATTGGGCCGCCGGCTTCCCCGACCCCGAAGCGGGCGAAGCCGGCGCGCGGGCGCGGCTCGGCGCCTTTCTCGAAACCCGGCTCAAGACCTATGCCTCGGGCCGCGACCGCCTCGATCGTGACGCGACCTCGCGGCTTTCCGCCCATCTGCGTTTCGGCGAAATTTCCCCGCGCCAGATTTTTGCCGCGACCGCACCCGACGCGGCTGGCGCCGATAAATTCCTCTCCGAACTGGGCTGGCGCGAATTTTCCTACCACCTGCTTTTCCATTTTCCCGATCTCGGCTGGCGCAATTTCAACCCGCGTTTCGACGGCTTTCCCTTTGCCCGCGACGACGCAGCGCTCGAAGCCTGGCGGTGCGGCCGCACCGGCTATCCCTTGGTGGACGCGGCCATGCGCGAATTGTGGACAACCGGCCAAATGCACAACCGCGCGCGCATGATCGTCGCCTCCTTCCTGACCAAACATCTGCTGATCGACTGGCGCGAAGGCGAAAAATGGTTCTGGGACACGCTCGTTGACGCCGACGAGGCCAACAACGCCGCAAGCTGGCAATGGGTCGCCGGCTGCGGCGCCGACGCCGCGCCATATTTCCGCATTTTCAACCCCGTGCTGCAGGGCGAGAAATTCGACCCCGACGGCGCCTATGCCCGCCGCTTCTGCCCTGAACTCGCCCGCCTGCCCGCTTCGCATATCCACAAGCCCTGGACGGCGCCGCCGGCTATGCTCGCAGCGGCGGGCGTCCGGCTCGGCGAGAACTGGCCGCGCCCCATCGTCGATCACGATTTCGCACGGCGCCGCGCGCTCGACGCCTTCGCCGCCCTGACCGCCTGAACCAGCGCGCCTCCGCCGAATTTGTCTCTGGACCGCGGGCCAAACCCGTTCGATAAGCATCGCGGGCAAAAGCGGCGGTCTCCGCCGCCGGTCGCAGGAGGCCAAACGAGATGACAGCAAACGTCACGGCGCTCGAGCAAAGCGATTTCGCCATGCGCAACTGGACCGGAACCGACCCCGGCCCGATCCGGATCGGCTCGCCCGAACATCTGCGCCTCTTCTCCCGGATGCTGATCGAAACGCACAACCCCTACAAGCCGGCGGTCATCGAATGGCCGAAGCTCGAGCCCGAGGCGCTGGTGAGGGTGACTTCGCTGCCGATCTGGGACATCGCCGTCCAGACCGAGGGCCGCGCCTCGATCCGCGTCAAGACTTTTGCGGACTCCGTCACCGATCCGGTCCTGCGCGAGGCGCTGGTGATGGACGCCGGCGAGGAGCAGCGC
>JAKANG010000117.1 GCA_021812505.1 Pseudomonadota bacterium | reverse complement strand
GCCTGCGGTTCGGTGAGATTCATCGTGCCGGTCCAGGTCCCCGAAGCCATTTTCGGCAGATAAAGTTCCTTCTGCGCCTGCGAGCCGTGGTGGTCGATGGCGGATATCGCGCCGAGCGTCAGCATCTGGCAGAGGGAAAAGGCGAGATTGGCGCCCGTCCACATTTCCAGCACCGGAGTCGAGACGAGGCTCGGCAGGCCCTGGCCGCCATGGCCCAGCGGCGCCGGCATCGCGTGCCAGCCGTTCTCGCAAAAGGCCGTGAAGGCCTGTCTTATGCCGTTCGGCGTGGTCACCGCGCCGTCCTTGCAAACGCAGCCTTGCTTGTCGCCAGGATGATTGAGAGGCGCGAGAACGTCCCCGGCGAACTTGCGCGCCTCCTCGAAAATCGCCTCGACCAGATCTTCCGAAACTTCTTCATGGCCCGGCAAAGCGGAGATCCGGTCGAAACCGCCAACCGTCTTCATGGCGAAGATCATGTCGCGGATCGGGGCGTTATAGGCGGTCATTCGCAGACTCCGGAAACAAGCGGAAAGCAGCAAGCTAATCCGCACCCTTGGCGAACTCAATCGGAGCCGTCTTGCCCTTTCGGCTAGCGCCCCGCTCATTGCGGCGGCGGGGTTATTCCGAGGATTGCGGCGGCGGCGAGGACGGCGAGGCCGAGGGCGAGTTCGAGGGCGACGGCGGTCCGCAGGAGGACGCCTTGTCGCGGGTTCGGCGGCGCTGTCCGCAGGCGCGGCTGGACCACGAAGCGATTGTGACAGGCCATCGCCAGCATGACGGCGACCAGCGTCGCCTTGGCGGCGAGGACGTAGCCGTAATCGGTCAGGAACACCCGCTCGAAGGAGGCTCCGACGCGAAAGCCGACATTGCCGAGGCCGCTGGCGACGATCATCGCGACGGCAGGCGTGGCGACGAGCGAAAAACATTTGAGGAGTTCAAACATTTGCCGGCGGGCCGCCTCCTCGTCCTGGCCGCGCGCCTCCCTCAAGGCGAACAGCAGGGGCGGCAGGCCGCCGAGCCAGGCGGCGGCGGCGAGCGCATGGGCGCAATAGACGGCCAGCATGAAAGCGCCCCAGGTCCCGGATTCCTCGGCGGCGTGGCCGAGCCAGGCCTGATCGACCAGCAGCGCCGCGCCCAGCGCGACCATCGCGCGACGCCTCGACTCCGCCGCCATCGGCCAGGCGGCGAAGGCAAGCGCGAGAGCCAGGAGAGCCAGACGGATTTCGACAACCGGGCCGAACTGGGTCTGGGTGAAGAACAGGGACAGGGTCTGCGGGTCTGCGACCTTTTCGAGGCCGCCGGCCATATTGGCGATCATCGCGGCGATCCAGCCGAGACCCGACAGGACCGCGGCCGGCGCCGCGACGCGCAGCAGAAGATCACTCACGCGCCGCGCGCCCGGAAAGGCGCCCGGCGTGTATGTCCAGAACAAGGCCGCCCCGAACAGGCCAAAAACCGACGCGAAGTGACTCCAGCGCGTCAGCAGCAGCAGGGCGGGGATCGCAAAGCCTTCGGCAGCGTCCATGTCACGGCGCGACGGTGAATTTGTAGCTTCCGGAGGTGTGATGGGTGTCCGCCGAAACCACATGCCAATGAACGACATAGGCTCCCGGCGCGAGCTTGCGTCCGAGCGGGACATGGAGCGTCGCGGGGTCCGAGGGATCGACCCGCGCCTTGCCGGTCGGGATCGCCGCCCCCGCCGCCGAGCTCAGGGACGCGCCGGAAAAGGCGGGCACGATCTTTTCGCTGAAGCTCAGGGTCAGTTCGCCCGGCGCGCCCGGCGACGTCGAGCCGACCGAGGGGACCGCGTGATCGAGGAAGGCGTGCGCCCAGGCGGGCGCGGCGAAAGCGGACGCGCCGCAAATGGCGGCGGCCAGGAACATGCGCAAGCTTTTCATGTGTTTCCCTCCCTTAAAGACGTCCGTGCGCCTGCGGCGGGCCGAACAAGGGTTTTCCAAGCGTGTCGGGCGCGATGTCGTCGAGGAAGAAATCGACGATCGCCAGCGCGCCGAGATGGGCGCCGCTTTCCCTGTTGATCGGCGCCTGGGCCATCACGCCCACTTCGAAATATCGCCCGATGTAATAGAGCGACGGGCCGACCACGCCGGTCGTGACATTGGTCGGGAACTGGCCCGGCGCATTGGGCGAAAGATTGCCGACCGGCGTCGAGAAGATCGCCTCGAAGGCCGGGATCAGGCGCCGGAACAGCTCCGGGACCTCCTTCACATGGGAATTCATGTAAAGCAGGCTGTATTGCAGGGTGGCGCCATAAGTGACCGTGGTCGGGTTGAGGCCGCCGTCGGCGTTGGTCGCGGTCATCGGGAAATTGGCGCTGAATTCGCCGGTGATGGCGAAAGGTTTGAGCCAATCGGAGTCGATATCGCCGAAGCCCTTGCCGCCATAGAGGGTGAAGCTCAGGGTGGAGAAAGGATCGGACGGCAGCGAGGCGCTCTGCGGACTGCCGGTATTGCCCCATTCGTAACTGACCGACGTCGCCACGATCGCTTCGGCTTTCGCATCCTGCCACATCGCATATCTGATCTGGGTCTCGATATTCGACCATCCCTGCGCGCTCGGACGCGTCTGCCAGTTGTAGCCCCCTGAGCCGACCGAAACGCCGAGATCGGCGGTGATCGTCTTCATATATTCCCAGCCGAGCCCATAACTGAACGCGCCAGGCGACCCGTCGGGATTGATCGATTCCATATAAGAGAAGGCCGGCAACGCCAGCTCGTCATTGACGCCGGGATCGTCGATGGTCAGGGTCGCGGGAAACACGCGGTCGCCGACGATGGTGTGAGCCTGCGCCGGCAAGGCGAGGGCCGCAAGCGCCGCGCAGACGGCAAGGACATGGGTTTTACGCACACGGCGTGGCGCCCATGCGACGGGGTGAAGCTTCATTCTGGGCTCGCAAAATCTTCTGGCCGGCACGCGGCATACGGCGCGCGCCAAAAGCAAAAGGCGGCGCCCGCGAAAACGCGCTCAACAAGCGCCGATCACACCGGAACCGGAGGGCCGCGCGCCGGCGGCGTGGTCAGCGGACGCGAACGGGGCGGCAGCCTTCGCGCCGCCAGCGAAACCAGAAGGATGACGCGCGCGGCGCCGCGCGCCACAACCACCGGCGGCCGCGCCCCCGCAAGCGCACAACCCAAAGCCTGACACATCGGACAGGAATCGGGCGCGCCATGCGCATGGCCGTCGCTCGGCGTCTGATGGGCGCAGCCGGGCGCGGCAATGCTTGACGCCGCCACAAAGGCGTCGCCCGTCGCCATGGCGCGCGGCGCGGCGGCGAACAGGCCGAAACCCTGGAGCAGGAAGACGAGCGCGGCCAGGCGGGCCAACCATGGCCGCAAGAATGCGTCACGTCCGCTTTTTTCCAGCCCGCGCGCCAAAGCCCTCTCCCATCCAGAAGACGCTAGCACCTGGGCGACGCGGCGCGCAACGCGCCCCCTCGCGTTTCAATGCGGCTGCGCAAATTCACAGGCCGAAAATTCATTTGACCGCCGCGCGACGGGATCGGATAAGGTCAAGGCCGTCATCGGCCAGTCGGACGACGGCGCCGACCCGGCGCCGGCCCGTCCCAGTGGAAACGCCTTATGATGGAACTTGGCCCACTTATCCTGTCGCGAATTCAATTCGCCTTCGTGGTCAGTTTCCACATCATATTCCCCTCTTTCACCATTGGTCTTGCGGCCTGGCTCACGGTGCTCGAGGCCATGTCGCTCGCGACCGGCCAGCCGGTCTATCGCCGTCTGTTCGATTTCTGGCTGAAAGTGTTCGCTTTGGCCTTCGCCATGGGCGTGGTCAGTGGAATCGTCATGGCCTTCCAATTCGGCACGAACTGGAGCGCCTTGTCGGAACGCACGGGCGCGATCCAGGGGCCTCTGCTCGGCTATGAGGCTTTCACAGCCTTCCTGCTTGAGGCGTCCTTTTTCGGCATCATGCTGTTTGGGCGCGAGCGGACGCCGCGCTGGTTCTATTTCTTCTCCTGCGCCATGGTCGCGCTCGGCACCATGGCCTCGTCCTACTGGATCATGTGCAACAACAGCTGGATGCAGGTTCCGCTCGGCTACAGCGTCGTCGAGGGCAAGATCGTTCCCGAAGACTGGAAGGCAATTCTGCTCGGCCCGGTCCAGCTCATCCGCTGGCCGCACATGCTCCTCGGGGCCTTTCTCACCACCAGCCTCTGCGTTGCCGCGGCCGGCGCCTGGAATCGCCTGCGTGGCGAAGCCTGGGAGGAATCCCATGTCATGCTCGACTGGGGCCTCGGCCTGGCCGCCGTGCTGATCCCGGCGCAAATCCTCCTCGGCCATCTCGCCGGCGAGATCGTCCACAAATACCAGCCAGCCAAATTCGCCGCCATCGAGGCCCGCTGGCATGACGAACAGCCGGCCTCGGAAGTGCTGATCGGCTGGCCGGACGCGCGCAAGGCCGAAAATCTTTACGCCATCACCGTTCCCGATCTCGGTAGTTTCATCGCCACCGGAACCTGGGACTCCAGGGAGGTCGGCGTCCAATCCTTTCCGGCAAAGGATCGGCCGCCGGTCGTCGTCCCCTTTTTCGCCTTCCGCATCATGTTCGGCCTCGGCGTCGCCATCCTTGCCTTGTCCTGGACCGGCCTCGTCCTGCGCACGCTCGGCGGGCTCGAACAGGCGCGCTGGTTCCTTTGGCTGACTTTTGTTTCCTTCCCCGCCGGATTCATCGCGGTGATCGCCGGCTGGTTCACCGCCGAGGTCGGTCGCCAACCCTGGGTCGTCTATGGGCTGCTGCGCACACGCGACGCCGTGACGCCTTCGCTCTCGACGCCCGAGGCCACGACGTCGCTGATCGCCTTCATTCTGGTCTATGCCCTGATCTATGGCTTTGGCGTGGTCTATTTCTACCGCCTGTTCCGCGACGGGCTGACAAAAAGGATGCGCGCGGCTTCCGGCTATGATTTCCACGCGGAGAGGCCATTATGAACGCCGTCGACATGAACCAGGCCGCGCCGTCTTTTCTCGCCCTGTTCTGGGCCGGCGTGATCGCCTTTTCCATTCTCGCCTATGTCGTGCTTGACGGACTCGACCTCGGCGTCGGCATATTGTTCGGCGCGACGCGCGACCCCGATCTGCGCGGTGAAATGATGGGTCTGATCGCACCGTTCTGGGACGGCGCCGAAACCTGGCTGGTCGTCGTCGGCGCCTCTCTTTTCGCGGCCTTTCCTTCCGTTTACGCGATCTTCCTGCCGGCTTTCTACCTGCCGGTCCTGCTGCTGCTGATTGGTCTGATCTTCCGCGGCGTCGCCTTCGAATTCCGGGGGCGCGGTGGTCCTTCCTGGCTGTGGAGCGGCGGCTTCTGGATTGGGTCGGCGCTGGCCGCCTTTGTCCAGGGCGCCGCGGTCGGCGCGATGATTCTCGGCGTTCAAGTGAAAAACGGCCAGTTTGCCGGCGGACCTTTCGATTGGCTGCGCCCGCTGCCCATTCTCACAGGAATCGGCCTGATGTTCGGCTACGCCCTTCTCGGCGCCGGCTGGATGATCCTGAAATCACCGACCCCCCTGCGCGATTGGGCCTATGAGCGGGCGCCCTTCCTCGCTATCGGCATGACGCTCTTCCTGCTCCTCGCCTCGCTTCTCACGGTCATTCAGGCGCATGACGTCATGACCCGGCTGATCCAGCGGCCTTGGGCGGACGCATTCGTCCTCGTCGGCCTCGCCGCCTTGTCGGGCGTGCTGCGCGCGATCGCCGCGCGGCGCGACGCTCTCCCCTTCGCCTTCACGGCGCTATTCTTTCTCGCCGCCTTCGGCTTTCTCGCCGCGGCCTTCTGGCCCTATATGATTCCCTATAGTGTGACGGTGGCGAACGCGGCGGCGCCGGAAAAATCGCTTTCTTTCCTGTTCTGGGGCAGATCGGAA
>JAKANG010000116.1 GCA_021812505.1 Pseudomonadota bacterium | reverse complement strand
ATCTGGCTTGAGGTCCGAGAAAGAGATGAACTCGACGCCGGGTGTAGCCGTTATAGCCAGGAACCGATCCAAACGCGATGAGTGAAGTTCAAACAAGGGGCCAGCGAATTGATGCGGCCCGCACCCATAATAGAACGGGCTTGCGGATGGATTTCCCCATCTAACCGCCGATTGGCTGATGACTCCTGCGAAAATAACCCGTGGGGAGTGGCTTCCTCGGCCGAAGAGACGTGGAGAAAACGCCATGATTGCTGAGCCCGCAAAGTTTTGTCTCAATCTGACGTCGGTCGCAGCCGACGGCGTCGCGCCCATCGATTGTCGACAAGCAGTGGCGCGTCCGGCGACGCGGGTCGCCGGCGCGAAAAACGTGACGATCAGAGGCAAGCGCCGCAGGCGCGGAAATATCGATAACTGCTTGCTGGAAAGCGAGCCTGGGGCGTCGCTTCGACGGCATGAGCGCTGACAAGACGCGCCTTTGAGGGGCGGTCGCAACAAAGACTTTTGCGCTCGGGCGGATTGAACTGAAGCTTGATTTGTCGGATGGTGACGGCTGCGGCGAAAGCGTTGTTGACGTCGTCAAGGTCTCCGCTTAAGTATTGCCGCCATGGGGATGGGGTTCCCCAAAACCGCCGTTCGGCTGATGACTCCTGCAATCGACCACTGTGTCCGATTGAGGATTCGCTGCGCGCATTTTCCTCAGCTCGGCCAACGTATTGAGGCGCCGCCATGAACGTGGACGCAACGCTGATCGCCGTCGCTGCTCCCCATCACATCACCGATCCCGTCTGGACCTGACGCGGCCGACGGCAGGAATCCGTACGAGCTTGAACGGCTTTTGGTCGACATTGGACTCGACTGAATGCCCAAGAATAGCCCGAGGCATTCTTGCTCCGCCCAGCAAGTCTTCGAATTCTGCGTGAGTTGGCGGCTGTGCTGTCAGGCGCACGATGCGTGTGCGTCCAACCGTTGCTCATGTCTTCCGCCATCTATTCCATCGCTGAAAGGCCGTAAAATGACACTCGCGAAAAAACTGCTTGAGCGCATCAAAAGCGAAGAAATTCAATACGTCGACCTCCGCTTCACCGATCCGCGCGGCAAATGGCAGCATGTGACCTTCGACATTTCGCTCGTCGATGAGGAATTCTTCTCCGAAGGCCAGATGTTCGACGGCTCGTCGATCTCCGGCTGGAAGGCGATCAATGAATCCGACATGAAGCTCATGCCCGATCCGGCCACCGCCACCATCGACCCCTTCTTCTCGGCCTCGACCCTGTCCATCGTCTGCGACGTTCTCGAACCGCTGACCGGCGAGCCCTATCACCGCGATCCGCGCGGCATCGCCAAGAAGGCCGAAGCCTATCTCAAGAACAGCGGCATCGGCGACACCGCCTATTTCGGCCCGGAAGCCGAATTCTTCGTCTTCGACGACGTGCGCTTCAAGGCCGATCCCTATAACACCGGCTTCATCCTCGATTCGTCCGAACTGCCGACCAATTCCGACACCCCCTATGAGGGCGGCAACCTGGGCCACCGCGTCCGCACCAAGGGCGGCTATTTCCCGGTCCCGCCGGTCGACTCCGCCCAGGACATGCGCGGCGAAATGCTCGCGGCCATGGCGGCCATGGGCGCGCATGTCGAGAAGCACCACCACGAAGTGGCCTCGGCCCAGCACGAACTCGGCCTCAAGTTCGGCACGCTGACCACCATGGCCGACCACCTGCAGATCTATAAATACGCGATCCACATGGTCGCCCATTCCTATGGCAAGACCGCGACCTTCATGCCGAAGCCGATCTATGGCGACAACGGCTCGGGCATGCATGTCCACCAGTCGATCTGGAAGGGCGGCAAGCCGGTCATGGCCGGCAACAAATACGCCGACCTCAGCCAGGAATGCCTGTGGTACATCGGCGGCATCATCAAGCACGCCAAGGCCTTGAACGCCTTCACCAATCCCTCGACCAATTCGTACAAGCGTCTGGTCCCGGGCTTCGAGGCGCCGGTCCTGCTCGCCTATTCGGCGCGCAACCGCTCGGCCTCCTGCCGCATTCCGTGGACCAACAACCCCAAGGCCAAGCGCATCGAGGTCCGCTTCCCCGATCCGACCGCCAATCCCTATCTCGCTTTCGCGGCCATGCTGATGGCCGGCCTCGACGGCATCAAGAACAAGATCGATCCCGGCCCGGCGATGGACAAGGACCTCTATGACCTGCCGCCGCGCGAGCTGAAGAAGATCCCGACGGTTTGCGGATCTTTGCGCGAAGCCCTCGCCAGCCTCGACAAGGACCGCGCCTTCCTCAAGGCCGGCGACGTGTTCAACGACGACTTCATCGACAGCTATATCGAGCTGAAGATGGCCGATGTCTATCGCATGGAAATGACGCCGCACCCGGTCGAATTCGACATGTATTATTCCTACTGAGCTCTTGCTCGGGGAATGCGAAAGGGCGGCCGAATTGGCCGCCTTTTTTGTTTGGTCTTCAGCTCATTGCGCCGCGGCGGGCGCTGGCGCGGCAACCGGAGCGCCCTGCTGCTGTTCCTGCTTCGCCTTTGCCTTGTAATAATGCCGCGCGGCGACGCATCCGGCGACCGCGCCGATGACCCCATGGTGGACCGCGTGGCCAGCGAGGCCGCCCGCGACCGCGCCACGAATGCAGCCCTTCGCCTCGACGTTGGTCGCCGCGAGCGCCGCGACGCCGCAAATGGCGAGAACCGCGCCGATTTTTGTCCGTTTCATGAGCTCGCCCCGTTCCCCGTTGACCGCGCGAAAACGCGCGCCCGCGAAATATAGGGACGGCCCTGGCCCAACCGCCAGAGGCTACGCGGAAAATCGGACGTCGTCAGGCCTTCTCGACCCCGGCCTGGACGGCGTCCAATTGGCGCCGGCGCTGCGGGGGACGCGGCATGAAGGCCGCGACGGCGAGCCAGATCAGGGACAGCGCGACGGTCAGGCCAAGCACGCCGGAAGCGCCCTTGACATGATGCATCCAGCCCCCGGCGGCGCCGCCGACGAAAATGCCGACGAATTGCGAACTGGAAAAGACGCCAGTCGCCGCGCCCTTGGCGGCGGAAGGCGCGAATTTGGTCACCAGCGACGGCAGGATCGCCTCCATGACGTTGAAGGCGGTGAAAAACAGGATCATCGCGCCCACGGCGGCCGCGCCGCTCGCCGGCGCGCCGGCGAGAACCGCCTGACTCGCCAGAATCGTGGCGATCGCGGCGACGAAAACTTCCTTCATCCGCCCGCGGGTCTCGGCGACGATGACCGCCGGAACCATCAGCGCCATGGCGCCGCCCATGACCGGCAGATAGAATTTCCACTCGCCCGCCGCCGTCAGTCCCAATGCCTGATGCAACGCCATCGGGATGATCAGAAAACTCGCCGTCAGAATGGCGTGGAGGATGAAAACCGAGAAATCGAGCCGCAGCAATTCGCTGTCCTGCAAAACCCGCTTGAACGTCGCCCTGCTGACGCCGCGCGCGACGGCGCGATCGGGCGTCGGTGTGACGAACAGCGCGATCGCGACGCCCACGAGCGCGAAGCCGGCGGTCGCCCAGAACATGCCGGAAAGGCCGGCGGCGGCGGCGAGCGGCGGACCGACGAGAACGGCGATCGCGAAGGAGAATCCGATGGTGATTCCAACCACGGCCATGGCGCGCGTGCGCACCCCCTCGCGGGTGAGATCGGCCACCATCGCCAGAACCGACGATCCGATGGCGCCAGCGCCCTGCAGGATTCGCCCGAGCAGAACGCCGTCGATCGATGTGGACATGGCCGCCACGACGCTGCCTAACCCGAACAGGAGCAGGCCACCGACGATCACCTTCTTGCGGCCGATGCGGTCGGAGAGCATCCCTAAGGGAATTTGCAGCAGGCCCTGGGTCAGCCCATAGGCCCCGAGCGCCAGGCCAATCATCCTGTCGTCGGCGCCGGACAAGCCGCGCGCATATTGCGCGAAGATCGGATAGATCATGAACAGTCCGAGCAGCCGCGTCGCGAAGATCGCGGCGAGCGAAATGGTGGCGCGAAGCTCGGTTGCGTTCATCGGATCGTCCCTGACCGCGCGGAAAACCATTGGCGCGCCAAGGATTTCCCACCCGGGTTCCCGGTCGTGGCAGGATTGTTTCTCCAAAAAACGGCCCGCGTCTTCCGGAAAAACCTGGCTGGCTGCCGCTCCTCTAGCGCGAGGACGCGCCGTCAGGCAAATGAATTTCATTTCATAGTGTTCGCCTGCGCGCTTTCCGCCGACGCGCGCCCCGGCGCCGTTTGCGCCATCCTGGCCTCAACAGTTTGGGATCTGCGCGGATATCAATAATTTGGGATTTGCGGGGACATATAATAAAAATAAAAATTTCCGGACTACGAGCCGTTACATTAAGCTCGTTTTTTCGATCGCGCGAATTTTTGTTGAGCCATTTGGGCAGGTGTAGCGTGCGGCATGAGGCGCAATCTGAATTCGCTGCCGGCGATCGCGACGATCCCGACCAGGACGCCGGATGGCTGGCCGCGTCCAGGGCGCTGCTCGCCCGCATCGCCGCCAGGCGCCGCCAGGCGCCGTTCGCCTTTCCCCTCGGCGTCGGACTCGGCGCCGCTTCGTCGGGCTTCGCCGGCCAGGCGGGCCTGATCGCGGCCGGAGCCGCCTCGTCGCCGTTCCTGGCGTTCTACCCGGCGGTGATCGCCGCGGCCCTGGCGGGCGGATATCGCGCCGGCCTTACGGCGCTGATCCTCGGCGGCGTCGGCGCCGAGGCGCTGGCCCATGCGCTCGACGCGCCCTTCGACGGCCCGGCGCTGCTGGTGTTCGTTCTGTGCGGCCTCGCCGTCGCCTTCGCGGCAGAGGCGCTCCATCGCAATTTCCGCGAATTGCGCGCCGCCGAGGCGCGTCTGGAGCTTCAGACGCGAATTTCCGCGCTTGACGAACACGCCATCGTCGAAGTGACCGACCAGAATGGCGCGATCACTTACGCCAACGACAAATTCTGCGCCATTTCCCAATATGCGCGCGACGAATTGCTCGGCCAGAATCACCGGATCATGAAATCGGGCGTCCAATCCGGGGATTTTTACGGCCGGATGTGGACCACGATCACATCGGGCGAAGTGTGGCGCGGGGAGGTCTGCAACGCCGCCAAGGACGGCTCCCACTATTGGGTCGACACCACCATCGTGCCTTTCCTCGATGAACGCCGCCGCATCCGGCAATTCGTCGCCATCCGCACGGACATCACCGAACGCAAGCGCGCCGAACTGGCGCTTCTGGAAAGCGAGGCCGCGCTGCGCCAGAGCCAAACCCGCCTGCGCCACGCCGCCGACGCGGGCGGCCTGACCTATGTCGAATTCGACATGACCGGGAGCCGCGTCCATGTCGCCGACAATTTCGCGCGGGTCCTTGGCTATTCGCCCGCGACGCCGCCCGAGGGCCGCGCAATGGACGAGGTGGTCAACGGGCTCCTCGACCATGTGCCCCCGGACGACCGCCGCCGCGCGGCCCTGGCCATTCAGCAATGCCTCAAAGGCGTCGCGAGCGGCCGGATCGAATATCGCGTGATCGGCGACGACAGCCAGGAGCGCTGGATCGAAAGCGTCTGGAGCAGCGAAATCGACGCGAGCGGCGCGCCGCTGCGCATTTTCGTCACGCTTCTCGACATCACCCGGCCGCGCGCCGCGGAAAACGCCCTGCGCGAGAGCGAAAAGAATTTCCGCTCGCTCGCCAACGCCATTCCGCAACTGGTCTGGATCGCCTCGCCCGAGGGCGAAATCACCTGGTTCAACGAACGCTGGTACGATTATACCGGCGCCCCGCCCGACCAGCCGGCCCATCTGGGCTGGATGTCCTATGTCGAGCCCGACAGCCTGTCCGCCATTTTCGATCTGTGGACGGACTCGGTCGCCACCGGCCGCCCGCTGGGCATGACCATTCTCCTGCGCGGCGCC
>JAKANG010000115.1 GCA_021812505.1 Pseudomonadota bacterium | reverse complement strand
CCGGAAGGACGCGCTTCTGGTCCTTCAGATAGGATTCGGCCATGGCGATGGCCGAAGCGGCCGGAGCATAGAAGGCCGAGCCGGTCTTGAGCAGGGCGACGATTTCGCCGCCGCCCTTGCGGGTGCGGTCAACGATCGCGTCGAGCTTTTCCTGGGTGAGCCAGCCCGACTTGACCAGTTCGGGAAGCGGCAAGCCGCCGACCGTGGAATAGCGAACCAGCGGGACCATGTCGTCGCCATGGCCGCCAAGGGTCATGGCGTGGACGTCCTTGACCGAAACGCCGGTGGCTTCGGCGAGGAAGTAGCGGAAACGGGCCGAGTCGAGAACGCCGGCCATGCCGACGACCTTGTTGGCCGGCATGCCGGAAGACTTCTGCAGCGCCCAGACCATGGCGTCGAGCGGGTTGGTGATGCAGATCACGAAGGCGTCCGGCGCATGCTGCTTGATGCCGTCGCCGACCGAGGCCATCACCTTGAGATTGATGCCGAGGAGGTCGTCGCGGCTCATGCCGGGCTTGCGCGGCACGCCGGCGGTGACGATGATCACGTCCGCGCCGGCGATGGCGGCATAGTCATTGGCGCCGGAAAGTTTCGCGTCGAAGCCGTCGACCGGCGAGGATTCGGCGATATCCAAGCCTTTGCCCTGCGGCGTGCCTTCGGCGATGTCGAAGAGAACGATGTCGCCCAGCTCCTTAAGTCCGGCGAGATGAGCCAGCGTTCCGCCGATCTGCCCAGCTCCGATCAGTGCAATCTTTTTACGCGCCATGGGTTTCGTCCTCGCTTCAACATTTCGTTGCTGCCCCGCCGCAAATCGCGCGGCGAGGAAATTTCCGGAGGCGCCGGATATGGCCCGGGGTTGTGCCTCGATCCTGCGGGGCTTTCAAGTCGGGAGAAAGACTAAGCCTCTGACGTTATTGTGAAGGCCGGCGACGGGCTTGCTGCGCTCGCGCTCGCCAAGCGCCAATGAATTCAATGCGATGAGATCTCGAGTGGGCCCGCGGCGATCGGTGGCGCGAAAAGCGAAAATTGACGTTACAAATTACGAAAATTGTCACATGTCAAAATCTGGATCGCCGAAGGTCAAGCTCCTCTGAATCACGGCGATCACCCGGCCGGCGCGAAAAGCCATTTCAGCCGCCGAAACGCCTTTGTCGAGCGCGATCGAAACCGGCTGGATGAACCGATGCCCGAGATCGAAGATCAAGGCCATCGCACGTCTGCGGTCCTGCATCCGGAACGCGCCCGAAGCTATTCCCTCTTCGACAATCGCCTGGATTTCGCTTTGGACTCTGTTGCGGTGCTTGCGCGCCAGGCCGCCGCCCGCCTCGATCGAGGCGCACAGAAGGCCGAATAGAACCGGATCGCTGTCTCGTTTCTCCTGATAGGTCTGGCGCAGCGCGGCCAGGGCTCTCTCAAGCTTGTCATAGGCCGGATCCTGCCCCTGGACGATCACGTGAAGCTGCCGTTCCAGCGTTTTGAGCCAGACCTGGCTGACCGCATCGAACAGCGCCTCCTTGGAGGGGAAATAGCGATAGACATTGGCGTGCGACATGCCGGCTTCGTCCGCGATGCCGACGATCGTCGTCCGTCGCGGACCGAAACGGCGCAGATGCTCGCAGGCCAATTCCAGAATTTTCTGTTCCGGGGCCTGTTCGCCTGCGCGCGCCTGAAAAGTCATGTTTCGACCAGACCCGTCGTGTCGCCGCTTGCCTCGTCGCCCAGGCCGTGCGGCAGCTCCATATATTCCCTTGACCGCATTTCGGTCAGACGCGAGACCGTGCGGGCGAATTCAAAGGCCTCTCGCCCCCGATCGGCCAGATAAAGCCGTTCCGGCGGCGCGTCCGCCGAGGCAATCAGCTTCACTTTTTGATCATAGAGCGCGTCGATCAGATTGATGAATCTTTTCGCTTCGTTGCGCTCCTCGGGATTGATGACCGGAATATTGTCGATCAGGACGACGTGGAAATATTCCGCAATCGCCAGGAAGTCCGTCGCTCCGAGCGGCTTCCTGCACAAGTCCTCGTAATCGAAGCGCGCGACGCGCCCCGAAGCCTGAGGCGCAATCACCTCCCGGCCCAGCAGAGGCAATGCGAGAGGCGCGCCCCGCGCGCCGCCGGCCAAGGAAAGAAATGTTCGATCCAGGGCGGCGCGCGCAGCGACGTTCGCGGGCGTGTAATAGACCGGGTCGCCCCCGAGTTTCTCAAGTCGGAAATCCGTCCGCGAATCCAGCCGCACGACCTCCATATTCCGCTGGATTTCGCCGATGAAAGGCAGGAATAAGGCGCGGTTGAGGCCGTCCTTGTACAAATCGGCCGGATCGACATTCGATGTGGCGACGACAACGAGCTTGCGCGCCCAGAGCGCCTCGAACAGGCGACCGAGAATCATGGCGTCGGTAATGTCGGTGACCGAAAATTCGTCGAAACAGAGCAGGGTTGCTTCGCTGAACAGTTCGTCCGCGACAGGACCTATCGGATCGTCACCCTTGACCTGGCCTGCCTTTTTCTTTTGTCGCCAGGCGAAAATGCGTTTGTGGACATCGGCCATGAACGAGTGGAAATGAACGCGCCGTTTCGCGTCGAACTCGACCGTCTCATAGAAGAGGTCCATCAGCATGGTCTTGCCGCGCCCGACCGAACCCCAGATGTAAAGGCCCCGGGGCGTCGGTTGTTCAATGCGGCGAGCGCCAAAGAGCCAGCCGAGGGCGCTTGCCTTCTTCGCCAGCCGACTTTCGCGGAGGAAGGACGCAAGCTCGTCGAGTTTCTCGACCACCGCTGTCTGCTTCCCGTCGCGCTCGATCCGTCCTTGTGCGACGAGCTTGTCATATTCGTCGATGATCGAGCGACGTGAATGTTCCATCATGCCTTCCGCGTGGAGATGCCCGCTTTTTGCGGCGCATCATCACCCGCTGACAAGTTAGCCTTTCGCTCAAGGCGCGCGACGCGTCGGCGGGCTCGTATCGATTTGGCATTGTGTCGGACGCAATCCGTCTATACGATCAGTGGCCTGTCAGGCGTGCGAATAATGCGCCGGCCAAGCTGGTGAGGAAGTCATGGTCAAGATCCGCCCCCTCGACGATCAAAATGCGGTCGAGCCCCCGAAACGCCGGACGCGCGCGCTCGATTTTCCGGGCGAGAACGGAGACCTCGCCGTGTTGCTGCGGCAAGCCGCGAGCGCTCAACGACTGGCCGAGGAACGCCTTATCGCCGATCTCGGCGTGACGCCTCCGCAGCTCGCCGCGCTGACGCTGATCAGCGGCAATCCCGGCCTGTTGGCGGCCGATCTGGCGCGAAAGGCCAAACTGACGCCACAGACCGTGTCGCTCATCGTTGCGAATCTGCGCCGCGCGGGATTGGCGCGCGAGGAACAAGGCGGCGGTTCTTCGGCGTCGCGGGCGCGGCCGTTGGCGCTGACGCCCGAAGGCGAGAAAGTTCTCCGCGCGGGCAGGGAAAGGACCGAGGCCGCGAGCGCCCGTCTGACGGAAGGGATGCGCCCGAAAAGGGAAAAAGCGATCCGCCGCTGGCTGGCCGCCATCGTCGCCGGCGTACCTCTGCCGGGGACCGCGCTCGACGGCGACGACTTATAGGCCGCCGAGCGCTCGGATCGCGCGCCAGTGCGCCTCAATAACCGGCTGGACCGACAGGCGGCTCATTTTCAGCAGGGCCATGTCGGTGAAGCGTGGATCAGCCTTGATTTCCGCCAGCGTGACAGGACGCTTCAGGGGTTCGACGGCGCGGACGTCGACCATCCCGAACTTGCCGCTGGCGTCCGACGGGTCGGGATGGAAGGTCTTGATGACCTCGACAATGCCGACGATCTCCTTCCCGACATTCGAATGATAGAAGAAGGCGAGGTCGCCAAGCTTCATCGCCATCATCTGCTGTTTGGCGAGGTGGTTGCGAACGCCCGTCCAGCCCGTGCCTTCGGCGCCGCAGGCCGCCATCTGGTCCCAGGACCATGCATGAGGCTCGCTCTTGACCAGCCAATAGGATTTGGCGGCCGCCATTACAGATAGGCTCCGAGCACTGGCTTGTAGGGACGAAGCTCGACCGAGGCGAACAGGCCGGCCTTGGCGAAGGGATCTTGCGCCAGAAAAGCGCGCGCCGCCGCTTCGTCGGGACAATCGAGCACCAGCATCGATCCGCAGGGTTTTTCGGCCGAATCGAGGAAGGGGCCGGCGAGCTTCACGACGTCCGGCTTTTCGCCGAGAAAAGCGAGGTGAGCGACGCGATTTTCAAGCCGCGTCGCGAGCGAATCGGACTTGTCGAGGCAAATGGCGACGAAATGCATGTTGTCATCCCGAAATCTTGGAGGCGGGGAAGGAATTTGTCGCCAAATGGTTGCATGACACCCTCCGTCAGTTCAACCGCCGAGCGGCAAAAACCACTCCCCAGCGTGATGTAACTGTCGTGTCGTGGCTCTAGCCTCGCGCGGCTCCGGGCTGCTCCGGACGGGATCACGCGAAAGAATTTTTCAGGAGGACCTCCATGAGCATTTTCGGCTCCATTCTCAGCAAAATTTTCGGCGCCGCGCCGGTCGAAGCCGCGCCGGCGACGGCTCCCTCCACTCCCCCCGCCGAAACAACGCCGTCCGCGCCGGCGCCGGTTCCGGCTGCGGACGCTCCGGCCAGCGTTTCGTCCGAGGTCGTCGCGCAGGTGGACATAGCCGCCGTGCTTGACGAGATGAATGAAAAGAATCCGGAGACGCTGGACTGGCGCGTTTCCATCATCGATCTGTTGAAGGTCCTCGGACTCGATTCGAGCCTCGCCGCCCGCAAGGAACTCGCCGCCGAGCTGAAATATGAGGGCGACACCCATGACACGGCCAGGATGAACGTGTGGCTGCACGAGAAGGTCATCGCGCTCGTCGCCGCCAACGGTGGCAAGGTTCCGGCGGATATCCTCAAGAAGTAAGGCGAATTCGGCGCGGCGCAGAATCCTGCTCCCGCGGAGCCGGCCGTTACGCTTCGGCTTTGAATGGACGGCTCATCAAGGCCTCGATCGCCGCGCCGACCTCTATGCGTTTTTCGAGAATCGCTGTCACCGCCTCGGCGATCGGCATTTCAACGCCCAGTTTGCGCGCCTTCTCGGTCAGGACGCGCGCGGTCAAGGCGCCTTCGCTCAACTTTCCATGCGATGCGGTCTGGGGCGCTTCGCCCTCGCCAAGGGCGAACCCCAGCGCGTAATTGCGCGATTGCGGCGAAGAGCAGGTCAAGGCGAGGTCGCCAAGCCCGGAAAGCCCCATGATCGTTTCCGGCCGCGCGCCCTGCGCCTTGGCGAATCGCATCAGTTCGGCGAATCCGCGGGCCAGCAGGGCGGCATGGGCGCTGGCGCCAAGCTTCCGGCCCATGGCGACGCCGCAGGCGATGGCCAGCACGTTCTTGGCGGCGCCGCCGATTTCCACGCCGATGAGATCGCTCGAACGATAAAGCCGGAAATGCCGGGCGGCGAGCCGCGTGCAGAGGAGTTCCGCGCGTTCGATGCGTTCCGCCGCCAGCGTCACCGCGGTCGGCAGGCCGCGCGCGAGATCGACCGCGAAGCTCGGGCCGGACAACGCGGCGGCCGGCTGTCCGGGAAGAACGTCCGCCAGCACTTCATGCATGTAGAAGCCGGTTTGGCGCTCGATTCCCTTGGCGCAATTGACCACCGTCGCATCCGGGCGGAGATGGCCGCGCAGACGTTCGGCCGTCGCGCGGAAATTCTGGGCCGGGACGACAGCCAGCACATGATCCGCCGCGCCGACGCAGGACAGGTCGGCGACGGGTTCGATTTCAGCCGCGAGCATCACGCCGGGCAGCCGCCTTTCGTTGCGCCGGCTGCGCCGCATCTCCTCGACATGGGCGGGATCATGCGCCCAGAGCCAGACCCTCGCGTGGTTAGCCGGCGCTATAGGGGCCGGGGCCGGGCCCCACGCGCCGGCGGCGAGCACGGCGATCGCCGCTGATTTGGT
>JAKANG010000114.1 GCA_021812505.1 Pseudomonadota bacterium | reverse complement strand
GCACGCCGATATTGTTGAGGTGCTGGAACACGTATTCGGAAATACGGTTATTCAGCACACCCTTGCCTTCGATCACTTCGTGCTTCTTGGCGTTGAAGGCGGTCGCGTCGTCCTTGAAATGCTGGACCAGGGTTCCAGGCTCGGGGCCCTCATAGAGCACCTTGGCCTTGCCTTCGTAAATGCGGCGGCGCCGATTCATGGGAAATAACCGAAATTCGAGATGGTCCACGGACGCCTGGTTTTCCTCCGGCCTCCAGCGATTCTGGCGCGCGGCTTTGACGCCTTGGGCCATGTTTATCGAGGTTCCTAGCCCGTTCCGCGCCTTTATACAACCTGTTTCGATCAATCGGCCCGGCCGAACGCGGAAATTCCTCGGTTTCCGCCTTAGGTAGAAGCCCGAGAACGATCGACGAAGGCTAGGCGCGCCCGACTTGAGACTATATATAAGCGCCACGTCAGGCATTCGAAATGCGAAGGGGTTTTTTCATATGTCCGAGTTCGACAAGCGCGAGGAATCCTTCGAAAAGAAATTCGCGCATGACCAGGAACTTCATTTCCGGGCCCTCGCCCGCGCCCACAGGATGCTGGGGTTGTGGGCCGCCGAGAAGCTCGGCAAGACCGGGGCGGACGCCGAGGCTTACGCCCGGGCGCTGGTCGACCAGGATCTGGCGGCCCACGCCAAGGCGGGCGTGCTCGGACGGATCAACAAGGATTTCGCCGCCGCCGGAGTCGACCAGTCGGAGCACCAGATCGCGCGCCATTTCGAGGAATTCCGCGTCGCCGCCGAAAAGGCGGTCAAGAGCTGATTCCGGTTTGCCGGCGTCGGGATAAATTGTTGACGATTTTCCGTTAGTCTTCCGGCATGACGGAAAATGCGGCGCAAGGCGCGCCCGGACCCGATCAACTCGTCTTTCCGGGCGTCGAGGCGCGGCTGGCGGCGGAAGCGAAGGCTTGGCTGCGCGAGCAGGCGGGGGTGAGGCGCGCGTCGCCCCTCACAATCGGTGCTTACGCGCGCGATCTCAGGCAATTCTTGACCTTTCTTCGCGATCAGCGCGCGGCGCCGCCCGATCTCGAGGCGCTCGCCGCGCTAAAGCCTGCCGATATTCGCGGTTTTCTGGCCTCCCGCCGCGCCGGGGGCGTCGCCTCGCGCTCCCTTTTGCGCCAACTGGCCGCGCTGCGCTCCTTCGCCCGCCATCTGGCGCGCGAGGGTCTGGCCCGCGTCGATGCGCTCGACAAGGTCCGTTCGCCCAAGGCGGCCCGCGTCCTGCCCAAGGCGCTGCCCGCTGCGGCAGCCCGTGAAATGGCGCGGGGCGAGGCGGACGAATCTCATCGCGCGCCTTGGATTCTGGCGCGCGACGCCGCCGTGCTCGCCTTGCTCTATGGCGCGGGCCTGCGCATCTCCGAGGCGCTTTCAATCCGGCGCGGTGACGCGCCGGTTGGCGCGATCGAGAGCCTGACCATCGTCGGCAAGGGCGGCAAGGCGCGCGCCGTTCCGGTCATCCGGCCGGCGCGCAAGGCGATCGAGGCCTATCTGGAGCTTTGCCCGCATCGCCTGGCCAGCAATGGACCCCTGTTCGTCGGCGCGCGGGGCGGTCCGCTTTCACCGCGCATCGTCCAGCTGACGGTCGAACGCCTGCGCGGCGCGCTTGGGCTGCCCGATTCCGCGACGCCTCATGCGCTCCGGCATTCCTTCGCCACCCATCTGCTCAGCCGTGGCGGCGATTTGCGCTCGATCCAGGAGTTGCTCGGCCACGCCAGCCTTTCGACAACCCAGATCTATACCGCCGTGGACAAGTCGCGGCTGTTCGAGGCTTTTCGCGCCGCTCATCCGCGCGCCAGGTAACGCCGCCACCCCTCGAAAACGGGCGCCCACCGCTACTCTCCGATGGCGCTGTGGAACGCCGCCGCAGCCTGGTCAGCATAGCGCCGCACGAGATAGTTTTCGTCGAGCACCCCGAGAGGAGCCTTGGTTTCCGGATCGAGCACTGCGAGCTGGTCGGCTTCGGATTGGTCGAACAGCGCCATCGCCGTCTTGGCGTTCATGTGCGGAACCAGCCAGACATCCTTTTGCCGGGCGAAGTCTCCGATCCGCCCCGTGAGCCGGTGGGCCTGCGCATGGATGTCCGGCAGATCGATCAATCCCGCATAGCGCCCCGCCTCGTCGACCAGGACGACGAAATGCGCGGAGCCCAGCGGGTGACGGAGGCGGAATTCGCCGATGTCGAGCGAATCGGGCGCGATGGGCGGGTCCCGGCGCATGAGGTTGGCCACCTTGAGGTCGTGAATCCATCCGATGTCGCTGGCGCTGCGAATATTTTCGCCGCGCAAATGAAGACGCCATGTCGAGAACGAATAGCCGAAGGTCGCTCGCACCAGCAGGCTGGCGGCGACGGAGGCCGCGATCACGCCGGCGGAGACAGAATAATCCGAGGTGTTTTCGAGAACGATGAAAGACATGGTGAGGGGCCCGCCAACGATGGCGACCCCGAGCGTGGCCATTCCGGCGAGCGCGCAGACCGTCGTGTCGGGGGCGATCGACGGGAGCCAGGCGGCGGCTGCGAGGCCATAGATCTTGCCGATGAGCGCGCCCATGAACAGGGAGGAAAAGAACAGGCCGCCGCGGAAGCCGGTCGCGAGCGAAATCAGCGCCGCCAGCAACTTTAGGGCGAGCAGGGAGGCGAGAACCGCCAGGGGAAAAGTCTGAGAGACGTTCAGGCCGAGCGCGCCATGGCCGGCGCCGAGGACCTGCGGCGTGACCATGGCAAGGGCCGCGACGGCGGCGCCGCCGAGAATCGGCCGCGCCCAGACGGGGGTCGGCGTGGTCTGGATGAAGCGTTCCGAAACGCCGGCAAGCCGCATTGCGGCGATGCCGAGGATGACGGAAAAGACGGCGACCCCCAGCAGAACGGGGTAATTCGCGAGCTTCAGCGCGGCGACGGGAGGCGTGTCGATCTGATAGGGCGCGCCGGCGAGAACGCGGGTGACGAGCACGCCGACGATCGAGCCGGTGAAGACCGGACCGGCGGCGGCGATGGAATAATTGCCGAGGATGAGCTCGAATCCATAGAAGGCCCCGGCGAGCGGCGCACCGAAGGCGCTGCCGATCGCGGCGGCTGCGCCGGTCCCGACCAGAAGGCGCAGATCGCCGCGACGCAGGCGCAATTTCTGGCCCAGGAAGGAGGCAAGGCCCGCCCCAATCTGGGCGTAACCAGCCTCGAGCCCGACGGAAGCGCCGGAGGAGTTGGAAACCACGGTCTGAAAGCTGACGGCGGCGCTTTCGCGCAAGGACATCTGGCCGCCGCGCAGGGCGTTGGCTTCGATCGGGTCGACCGGGCTGCGAAGGCCCTTGCGCAAGCGGTACGACTCCATCAGCCCGAGTCCCAACCCGCCGAGCATCAAGGCCGGGAACGCCGCCCACGCGGCGACGTGGTCCGCGGTGCTGAGGCGGACATCGAAAGGCAGATGGTAGATCAGGATATGCATGAGCATCGCCGCCTTGGTCATCAAGGTGACGGCGGCGGAGGCGACGATCCCGACCAAGGCGGAAGGGAGAACGAGCGCCAGTTCATGCGACCGCAGCAAGGCGCGCATGCGCCGCACGATCCTAGCCCTGTCCGAATGTTTTTTTGTCAGGGGTTCTGTTGCTGACGACATTGCGATTTCCTGCGCCCGGGATCGCGGCTCACGGTCGCGGAGCCGCGTCTTTCCCCGCGTGCGCCAAGAAATGCCAAAGGGTTGCGGAAAAAGCAAAGGCCCGGAAACCGGGCCTGAGCAAAAGAAAGTTCCGGCGCGCCGTCGGTCAGCTGTGGATCGCGCGCTTCTCGACGGCGAGCGCCGCTTCCTTGACCGCCTCCGACATGGTCGGATGGGCGTGGCAAGTGCGGGCGAGGTCTTCGGACGAGCCGCCGAATTCCATCAGCACAGCGGCTTCGTGAATCATTTCGCCGGCGCCGTGCCCGAGAATATGGACGCCGAGGACGCGGTCGGTCGCGGCGTCGGCCAGAACCTTCACAAAACCGTCGGTGTGGCGCATGGCGCGGGCGCGGCCATTGGCGGTGAAGGGGAATTTGCCGCTGCGATAAGCGACGCCCCTGGCCTTGAGCTCCTCCTCGGTCGCGCCGACGCTGGCGATTTCCGGCGAGGTGTAGACGACGCCCGGAATCACTTCGTAATTCACATGGCCATGCTGTCCGGCGAGGATTTCGGCGACGGCGACGCCCTCGTCCTCGGCCTTGTGGGCCAGCATCGGGCCGCGCACGACATCGCCGATGGAATAGACGCCGGGAACATTGGTCTGAAAGTGGTCATCTATGACCACCTGGCCGCGCTCGATCGCCACGCCGAGCGCCTCCAGCCCAAGGCCCTCCGTAAAGGGTCGCCGGCCGATGGCGACGAGGACGATATCGGCTTCAAGAATCGTGGCTTCGCCGCCCGCGGCGGGCTCGACCGTGACTTTGGCGGCGTTTTTCGCGGTTTCGACCTTGGCGACCTTGGAGGAAAGCATGAATTTCACGCCCTGCTTTTCCAGCAGGCGCTGCGCCTGCTTGGCGGTTTCCAGGTCCATGCCCGGCAGGATGCGGTCGAGAAATTCGACCACGGTCACCTCGGCGCCGAGACGCCGCCAGACCGAACCGAGTTCGAGACCGATCACCCCGGCGCCGACCACGATCAACTTTCCCGGAACTTTTTGCAATTCCAGCGCGCCGGTCGAGGAGACCACGATCTTCTCGTCGATGGTCACTCCCGGAAGATTGGCGACATCGGAACCGGTGGCGATGACGATGTTTTTGGTCTCAAGCACCTGTTTCGCGCCGTCCTCGGCGGTCACCTCGACCTTGCCGGCGGCGGGAATCGAGCCCGTTCCATGAAAGGCGTCGATCTTGTTCTTCTTGAGCAGGAAGGCGACGCCATTGACATTGGCGCCGACCGTCTCGTCCTTGTGCTTCATCATCGCGGCAAGGTCGAGCTTGGGCTTGCCGACATTGACGCCCAGCGCCGCCAGGCCATGGGCGGCCTCCTCGAACATTTCGGACGCATGGAGCAGGGCTTTTGAGGGAATGCAGCCGATGTTGAGGCAGGTCCCGCCATGGGTCTTGCGCTTTTCGACAATGGCGGTCTTCAGGCCGAGCTGGGCGGCGCGGATGGCGCAGACATAGCCGCCAGGGCCGGAGCCGATGACGATGAGATCGTAGGACATGGATGACTCCGAAGGGAAACGCCGAATCAAAGATCGAGAACGAGGCGCGCCGGGTCTTCCAGGGCTTCCTTGACGCGAACCAGAAAAGTCACCGCCTCCTTGCCGTCGACGATGCGGTGATCGTAAGACAGCGCGAGATACATCATCGGGCGGATCTCGATCTTGCCGGCGACGACGACCGGGCGCTCCTGGATCTTGTGCATGCCGAGGATGCCGGACTGCGGCGCGTTGAGGATGGGCGTGGACATCAGCGAGCCATAGACGCCGCCGTTGGAAATGGTGAAGGTGCCGCCCTGCATTTCCTCGATCTTGAGCTGGCCGTCGCGGGCGCGCTTGCCGAAATCGGCGATGGTCTTTTCGACACCGGCGATTGACAGCCTGTCGGCGTCGCGCACAACGGGAACGACCAAACCCTTGGCGGTGCCCACCGCCACGCCGACATGGCAGAAATTCTTGTAGATGATGTCGGTTCCGTCGATCTCGGCGTTGACCGCCGGAATTTCCTTGAGCGCATGGGTGCAGGCCTTCACGAAAAAGCCCATGAAGCCGAGCTTCACACCGTGCTTTTTCTCGAACAGGTCCTTGTATTGGGCGCGCAGGCTCATCAGCGCCTGCATGTCCACTTCGTTGAAAGTCGTCAGCATGGCGGCGGTTTGCTGGGCTTCTTTCAGACGCCGCGCGATGGTCTGGCGCAACTTGGTCATTTTCACCCGTTCCTCGCGCGCGGCGTCTTCGGCGGGCGCGGGCGCGCGGGC
>JAKANG010000113.1 GCA_021812505.1 Pseudomonadota bacterium | reverse complement strand
CTATGTGCTGAGCTTTCTCTACATCGCGATCTACTGGAACAATCATCACCATCTCTTCTATGTCGTCGAGATGGTGAACGGCGCCGTTCTGTGGGCCAATATTCATCTGCTGTTCTGGCTGTCCCTGCTGCCTTTTGTCACGGCCTGGGCGAGCGACAGCCATTTTGCGGTCGATCCGGTGGCGCTCTATGGCGTGGTGCTGTTGGGCGCGGCGATCGCCTATTATGTTCTCGTGCTTGCGCTCAAGCGGGCGCAAAAGGGCGAATCCGTGCTCCATCAGGCCATTGGCGGAGATTTCAAGGGCAGGATCTCGATCGTCTTTTATGTTTTGGGCATAGCCGGGACCTTCTTCAGCCCCTGGATCGGCTGCCTCGTCTATGTCGGGGTCGCCGCCCTGTGGCTCATTCCAGACCGCCGGATCGAATCGCGATTGATTGAGAGCTAGCCCGCCTCGAGCAGTCGTTCGGCCTGCTCCAGTTCGACCGAGACCAGTTGCGACACGCCGCGTTCGGCCTGGGTGACGCCGAACAAGCGGTCCATGCGCGCCATGGTGATCGGATTGTGGGTGATCGTGATGAAGCGCGTGTCGGTCTTGCGCCTCATGTCGTCGAGCAGGTCGCAGAAGCGCTCGACATTGGCGTCGTCGAGCGGCGCGTCCACCTCGTCGAGCACGCAGATCGGCGCCGGATTGGTCAGGAAGACCGCGAAGATCAGCGACATGGCGGTCAGCGCCTGCTCGCCGCCCGAAAGCAGGGTCATCGTCGCGGGCTTCTTGCCCGGAGGCTTGGCCAGTATTTCGAGGCCAGCTTCCAGAGGGTCGTCGGATTCAACCAGTTGCAGTTCGGCCGAGCCGCCGCCGAACAGCAGCGAGAACAATTCACGGAAATGGGCGTCCACTCTGGCGAAGGCGTCCAGAAGCCGTTCGCGGCCTTCCTTGTTCAGCGCGGCGATGGCCGCGCGCAATTTGCGGATCGCCTCGGCGAGGTCGTCGCGTTCAGTGATGAGCTTGGTCTGTTCCTCTTCGACCGCCGCCAGTTCGTCCTCGGCGCGCAGATTGACGCCGCCGAGCCGCTCGCGGTCCTGTTTCAGATTGGCGAGCCGCGCGCTGACGCCCTCCATCGGCGGCGGCTCCGCGCCGTCAGCCAGGCCGGCGAGGGCCGGCAGGCCCGGCGGCGCGCAGTTCATCTGCTCGCCGATGTCGCGGACGAGGGTCTGGAGCCGCACCCGCGCGGCCTCGGCCTGAGCCTCGAGGCGCGCACGAATTTCCCGTGCGGCGCTCATGGCGTCGAGGGCCGCGCGGGCGACGCGGTCGGCCTCGGCTAAGGCGTTCTCGCCCTCGGCGCGGGCGTCGGCGGCCGCCTTCTGCGCTTCCTCAGCCTCTTCGATCTTCTGGGCGAGGCGGCGGCGCTGGAGCAGGAACTCGTCGGGCGCATCCTCGAGCTTGGCCAGTTCTTCCTGGGCCTCGGCTAGACGGAACTCGATCTCCTCGGTCTGGAACTGCGAACGGGCGCGGCGGTCGAGCCAGCCTTTCTTCTCACGGGCGATCGCCTCGCGGCGGCGCAGCCGCGCCTCGGCCTCGCGGGAAAAGGCCTGAAGGGCGGCGCGGGCTTCGGCCGCTTCCGCGCGGTCGAGCGCATTGGCGGCGCGGGCGGAATCGCGTTCGCCGAGCAGGGTGGCGGGCTCCGCGACATTGTCGAGCGCCTCGCGCGATTCGATCAGCCTTTCGCGGGCCTCGTCGCGCAATTCCTCAGCGCGCTTGCGGGCCTCGTCGAGATTGGAGAGGCGGGACAGGAATTGCGCCTGCCGGCGCTCGGCGGCGTTGGCCGATTCGCGCGCCTCGGCCAGCGCCTTCTGGGTCATCCGCGCCGTCTGGCGGGCGCGCTGGTCGGCCTCGGCGGCCTCGGCGACGGCGGCCTGGGCCGCCTCCATCCGGGTCTGGGCCTGCTCCACCGCCTCGCGCGCCTGCGCGGCCTCGACGCGCAAGTCTTCCAGCCGGTTCTTTTCCGCCAGCCGCCGCGCCGCCGGGGTCGGCGCCTCGGCCGCCTGGGTGAAGCCGTCCCAGCGCCAAAGGTCGCCCTCGATCGAGACCAGGCGTTGGCCGGTCTTCAGATGCTGGCGCAGGCTCGGCCCGAGTTCGCGCGGGACGAGGCCGATCTGGGCGAGCCGGCGGTAAAGCGCGGGCGGGGCGCTGACCCATTCGGTCAGCGGGCGGGCGCCGGCGGGCAAGGTGGGGTCGCCGCCGCTCTGGGTCATGGCCCAATGGGTTGGCGCGTCGTCGTCGTCGGAGGCGTCGAGGTCATCGCCCAGAGCCGCGCCGAGCGCCGCCTCATAGCCGCGGGCCACGACGATCCGCTCGAGCACCGAGGGCCAGCCGGCGCTGGCGCCGGTCTGGAGCAGCTTGGCCAGCGCCCCGACCTCGGCCTCAAGCTTCTGCGCCTGCTTTTCGGCCTCCGCGAGCGGCCCGCGCACGAAAGTTTCCTCGTCGCGGGCGATCGCGAGCGCCGATTCGGCGCCGAGCGCGTCTTCCTCGGCCTGGGCCGCGGCGTCCATCAACCGCTCGGCCTCGGCCAGGGCCTCGGCGAGTTCGACGTCGCTTTCGGCGCTGGCGCGCAACGCTGCGATGTCATCCTCGGCGCGGGCCAGTTCGGCCTCGAAGCGCGTCAGGGCCTGTTCCTCGCGCCGCGCGGCGTCCGCGAGGGCGTTGCGCTGGGCCTCGGCGTTGGCGAAGGCGTTCTGGGCGCGTTCGAGTTCTTCTTCGGAGGCGTGGAGCCTTTCTTCCGCCGCCTCGCAGCGCAGCCGGGCTTCCTCGACCAGATCGGCCTCAGCTTCGCCGCTCCCCGCCAATTCCTCGTCCTCGGCCTCGAGGCGGGCCATGGTCGCGGCGGCGTCTTCGTAATGGGCGCGTTCGCGGGCGAGATCGCCCGCCGCCTGGGCGATCCGGCGCTCCAGATCGGCCTTGCGGTCGGCGGCGCGCCGCTCCTCGCCGTCAAGCGCCTCGCGGGCGAGCACCAGGCGTTGCAGCGCGGCGGCGGCCTGGGTTTCGGCGTCGCGCAGGAAGGGCATGCGATGGGCGGCAAGCGCCTGGAGGCGGGCGGCCTCGGCCTGCTGGCGGGTGCGCTCGGCGACGTCCACCACGTTGGAGTCAAAGGCGTGCTGGGCCTCTTCGGCCTCGCGGGCCGCCTCGCGGAAGGCGATCAGGGCGATCAAGGCCTCGTGGCGGCGGATTTCGGCGGCGAGGGTCCGGTAGCGCGCGGCCTGTTTGGCCTGGCGGCGCAACGAATCGGCCTGGGCCCCGATCTGCGTCAGCACGTCTTCGAGCCGAACCAGATTTTCCTCGGCCCCCTTAAGGCGCAGTTCGGCCTCGTGGCGGCGGGAATGCAGGCCGCCAATGCCGGCGGCTTCCTCAAGGATGCGGCGGCGCGCCTGCGGCTTGGCGGCGATGATCTCGCCGATCTGTCCTTGCCGCACCATGGCCGGCGAGCGCGCGCCCGAGGAGGCGTCGGCGAAAAGCAACTGGATGTCGCGGGCGCGCGCCTCGCGGCCGTTGACGCGGTAGGTCGAGCCCTGCTCGCGCTCGATCCGCCGGTTGATTTCGAGAAGGTCGGCGTCGTTGAACATGGCCGGCGCGGAGCGCGCCCGGTTGTCCAGCACCAGCACGACTTCGGCGTGGTTGCGGGCGGGGCGCGAGCCGGCGCCGGAGAAGATGACGTCGTCCATGCCGGAGGCGCGCATCTGCTTGTAGGAATTCTCGCCCATGACCCAGCGCAGGGCCTCGACGAGATTGGACTTGCCGCAACCGTTCGGCCCCACGACGCCGGTCAGGCCGGGGTTGATCACGAATTCCGTCGGCTCCACGAAGCTCTTGAATCCGGTCAGGCGCAGCTTGTCGAATTTCATCTTGGCGTTAGGGCGCTCCGCATTCTGCAAAAGGGAACAAGGCGCCAGAAGCCGCGTCGAATCAAGCGCGGCCGCGGCGAAAGTTGGGGAAAAGCGTCGCCCGCCTCTCAGTCCTCCGCCGGCTTCGGAGGCGTCCAGCGCAGGACCGGCTTGCGGGCAGCGCCCGTCTCGTCAAGCCGGCTGCGCGGGGCGTAATAGGGCGCGCCCAGGAATCGCTCCTTTTCGCCGCGCAGCGCGCGCAACGCCAAGTCGCGCAGGGTCGCGATGAACAAGGACAGCGAGACCAGCGATTCCGATTCGGTCGGCTCGATCAGCATGGCCCCGTGGACGACCAGCGGGAAATAGATGGTCATTGGATGGATGCCTTCGTCGATCATCGCCTTGGCGAAATCGAGCGTGGAGACTCCGGTGTCCTTGAGCCAGCGGTCGTCGAACAGGACCTCGTGCATGCAGATCCGGTCGCCGAAAGGCGCCGAAAACAGATCGTTCAGGCAGACCCGGACATAATTGGCGGCAAGCACCGCGTCTTCCGAGGCTCGCGCCAGGCCGTCGGCGCCATGGGAGAGGATATAGGCCAGCGCCCGCACGAACATGCCCATCTGGCCATGGAACGCCGCCATGCGGCCAAAAGAGTCCGCGCCATCCGTCTCCTCGACCAGCGTGAGCGCCTCGCCGTCGCGCCGCAGGAAGGGGACCGGCGCGAAAGCCGCCAGCTTCTCCGACAGCACGACCGGGCCGGCGCCCGGCCCGCCGCCGCCATGCGGGGTCGAAAAGGTCTTGTGCAGATTGATGTGCATGGCGTCGACGCCGAGGTCGCCGGGCCGCACCTTGCCGACGATGGCGTTGAAATTCGCGCCGTCGCAATAGAAATAGGCCCCCGCCTCGTGGACGAGGCGGGCGATCTCGACGATGTCGCGCTCGAACAGCCCGCAGGTATTGGGGTTGGTGAGCATAATCGCCGCGACGTCGGGGCCGAGCGCGGCGGCGACCGCCTGCGTATCGACCAGCCCGTCCGGCCCCGCAGGGACGGCGCGCACGGAGAAACCGAGCGCGGCGGCGGTCGCCGGATTGGTGCCATGGGCCGATTCGGGCGCCAGAACCACCTTGCGGGTTGCGGCCTCGCCGCGCGCGGCGATGGCGGCCTTGATCGCCATCATGCCGCACATTTCGCCATGCGCGCCCGCCTTGGGCGTCAGGGCGACCGCCGACATGTTGGTCAGCTGGAGCAGCCAGTCGGCCAGTTCCTCCATCAGCGCCAGGGCGCCCTGGACGGTCGAGACCGGCTGAAGCGGATGGATGTCGGCGAAACCCGGCAGCCGCGCCATCTTCTCGTTGAGGCGCGGATTGTGCTTCATCGTGCAGGAGCCCAGCGGATAGGGGCCCATGTCGATGGCGTAATTCTTCTGCGACAACCGGACATAATGGCGCATGGCCTCCGGCTCGGAGAGGCCTGGCAGGCCGATCTCGCTCTTGCGCTCCAGGCCGCCGAGGCGGGACGTGAACGGCGCCGGCGGATCGAGATCGACGCCGGTGTAATCGTTGCGGCCGGTTTCGAAGGTCAGGGCTTCATGGATCTGCAGCGCCCTGGCGCCCGTGAAGGTCTTGGGCGCGTGCGGCGTCGCGCCTTGCGGCTGGGTGGGGCGGCCTTCTTTGTTCATGCGCCGGCTCCCAGGCTCAGTTCTTCGCGAAGGGCGGCGACAAAGGTGGCGCGGTCTTCGTTCGTGTTGACCTCGCTCGAAGCCACCAGAAGCAGGTCGTCGAGCCCTGCCTTCGGAAGCAGGCGCGAGACAGGGACGCCGGCGAGCACGCCGCGCGCCGCCATGCGCTCGACGAGCTGCGCCGCCGAACCCTTCACCTGCAAGGTGAACTCGTTGAAGAAGCTGCGGTTCAGCACCTCGACGCCCGGCGTCTTTTCCAGCGCCTCGACCAGCGCCACGGCGTTGGCGTGGTTGATCAAGGCAAGCTCACGCAGGCCTTTCTCGCCGAGTAGCGTCAGGTGGATCGAGAAGGCGAGGGCGCACAGGCCGGAATTGGTGCAGATGTTCGAGGTCGCCTTTTCACGGCGGAT
>JAKANG010000112.1 GCA_021812505.1 Pseudomonadota bacterium | reverse complement strand
CGCCCTGCCCGCGCCTTTCGAGCAGCGCCCGAATCTCGCGGATCAGATCCGCCAGGACGGTTTCAATGGACTCGCGCTGCGTCAGGGGTTCGGCGAAATGCCGCTCGACCATGCAATCGGGCGGCGGGCGCAGGGGCGTGACGCGCACGTCCTCCCGTCCGAACAGGCGCTCGATCCTGTGCGGGAAATCGGCGCCGAAACGCGCGGCGAAAGCGCGCGAGGGACGGCTGGCCAGATCGCCCAACGTCCTCAACCCGGCGCGGCTCAGGGCGAGCAGCCTGTCGTCGTCAATCTCCAAAGCGGCAAGCGGCAATTTTCCCACGGCGGCCTCGGCCTCATCGAGCGGAAAGATTCCGCCGGATGAAAAGCGCGCCAGAGCCCGCGCGCAATCAGGCGTCGGCGCCAGCGCCGCGCGTGCAGTGAAGCCGCGCGCCGCCATATCGCCGAGAACGAGAGAGACGAGCCCGGCTTCGCCGCCGAACAAATGGGCGCAGCCCGAAACGTCGAGCATGAGGCCATGAGGCGCGTCCAAAGCCGTCAGCGGCGTATAGCGTTCGCAATGCGCCGCCAGCCGGCAAAGGATTTCGCTGTCCGCGCGCCGGTCGGCTTCAGCGACGCGAAGCTGCGGCAGGCGGGCGCGCGCGTCCGCCAAGGACATGCCCGGCGCGAGCCCCTGACGCAAGGCGGCGGGATTGAGCGCATGGAGCCGTTGCGCATTGCCTTTCCTTTCGACGAGGGCGAAAGGCGCCGCGTCATCCGGCCCGTCGTCTCGGCGTCGCGGATACAGCCGCTCCGTCGCCAGGAAAGGCAGGAACAAGGCCAGATAGCGGCGCATTGCGAGCCTCTGCGATTTCACGAAGGAAGCCTCGATCACGCTGCCACTCCAAACGCCAGGAACGGTCGGCCGCGCCGCCGCGATGCCGCAGCAAGGTCACGGAAAAATTCGGCGCGCCCGGCGCATTGGCGAACAAGGGCCGGGAATTTTGCGCATGCGCCCGCCAGCGCGAGACGGCGGCGCTGGGCGGCGCCCGCGTCGCCTCGCCGACGCGGATACGCAGCAGGAACAGCGTGACGCCGGATCGTTCCGCCGCTCGCGCCAGACGCAAGGTCGCGGTGAGATCGAGCGCGCGCGGGCAGCCGGAAATTTCGATCATGGCGGCGCCAAGGCTCCTGCATCGCGCGGCGTCGACGGCCGCGCGCAAGACGGCTTGGGCGTCCCGGCCAAGCACCAGGGAAAAGACAGCGGGATCGACGCCGAATTCCGCCAGTCCCACGCCATTCAGCCTTCCCGCCTCGGCTTCGAGAAAATCCTGCCGCGTCCAGAGCACCGGCCTTCCAGCCGCCGCGCGCAAGGCAAGGGCAAGAGCAAAACCGGAGGCGGCAGACCAATCGGCGCCGCGCGGCGCCAGCACTTCATGCAGGCTGGCGCGGCTCAGGCCGCCGCCGAGGAAAGCGTCGACATCCGCCGCGCCCAGAGAGAAAAGGCGGGCGCGCTCCATCGACGCGGCCTGAACGCCGCCGTCGCTCCGCCCTTCGATTCGGGCGAGCGCCAGACGCAGGGCGGCCAAGGTCTTTGCGCGAGGCGACGCATCGCCCCGCCACGCAATTTCAGGCATGGATCAGCACTAATGTTCATGTTATGTTCTAAACAAAAACCGAAAGGCCTCCTGAGTCAAGCGGAGTCTTCCGACGTCCCGGCCATCGCTCGAAAGCGATGGCGATTTCGGCGCGGTTCAATTCAGTTCGCGATGAACTGGACCAAGCGCAGCAAGATGTCCTTGATCGTGCGCGTTCGGCGCTCTCGGCCGATCAGACGGCCCTCAACAAGTTCGCGGCGCTGGCGAAGCGGCTTGGCTTGAAAGGTCATGACCCGCGCTCCGGCGGCGCATTCAGGCGAGCGGGGGAAGCGTCAGACGCGCCACGGCGCCGTCCCGTGGCGAAATGGACATTTCAAAACGGCCGCCCTGCAACTCGGCGATCCGGCTGACAATCTTCAGCCCGAGCCCAGGCCGATCGATCCCTTTTCGCCTCGGGCCGGCCGCCTTTGCCTTCGCCCCCCCGTCGTCGATCACCGCGAAACAGGCGCCGGGGCCGGCTGTCACCCGAATCGCCGCGCCTTCGCCTGTGTGGCGGATGGCGTTGTCGATCAGGTTGCGCAAGGCGTTCTCGACCAGCGCCCGATGCCCCCGGAACGGCGACGCGCCAAGATCTTCGAAGGCGATGGTCCGGCCCGATTCGTAAACCAGCGGCGCCAGCGCGGTGACGACCTGCTGCGCCGATTCGACGGGATCGATCCTCTCTGGCGTGGAGACGCCCGCGCCTTCGAGCCGCGCCAGCGTGGTCAACTGCTCGACAAGGCGGTTGAGCGCCTCGAGATCCTCCTCCACCTTTCGGGCGCGCGGATCGGCGATCTTTTCGAGCTCCAGCCGGGCCATGGCGAGCGGCGTCCGCACCTCGTGCGAAATGGCGGAGGTCATGACCTTCTGCGACTGCATCAGCGCGAAGATGCGCTCCAGCGCCATGTTGACGGCCTTGGCGAAGTCCGCGACCTCGCGGGGCATGCCCTCGACCGGCAAACGCGCCGAGGGCGACAAGGGATCGAGCGTCGCCGCAAGATCGGCGCTCAACCGCACCGGGCGCAGCGATTGAAGGATCGAAAGGCTCGTCGCGCCAAGCACGACGACGAGCATCAGGCTCATCGGCAGCGTCATGTGGTCGGTGATTTCGTTGGCCAGCACGCGGTAGATGACCCCGTCGCGGTCGCCGAGGATCGCGACGTCGATGGTCACGGCGTCCGGATCATCCGAGAGGCTTCTGCCGCCGGAAATGTTCAGCGGCTTGCCGGGCTTGATCTCCATCATCCAGAAATCGAGCTTGCGCGTTTCCAGAGTTGGAAAATAGGCGTCGCATTCGGTCGAGCAGTTTGAATAGATCATTTCGCCCGACGGATCCAGGACTCGCATGAAATAGCCGTCGGCCGTCGTCCGGTAGCGCCCGCGCATCTTCTCGGGAATATGATAGGTCCAGTGATCTTTCGATCCGCTGAGTCCGGGCGCGAGAGCCTCGGTCTCGAGTTCGATGGCGAGCCGTCCGAGATTCTGGGTGTCGCTCCAATATTCGAGGAACACGCCCAAGAACTGGGCCACCATGGCCACGGCGGCGAAGATCACGATCCGCTTCACGACCAGCGCGACCAGGGAGGGCGCCGGGCGCGTCAATCCTTCATCTCACTCAAGAGATAGCCGAGACCGCGGATCGTTTCGAGCGACGCTCCGGGCTCGATGCCGGTCAGCTTCTTGCGCAGGCGCGAGACGGCCAACTCGACGGCGTTGGTGGAAATGTCGTCGCCGAATTCCGACAGCGCATGCTCCAGCTTGCGCTTGGGAACGGCGCGTCCGACCTCTCGCATCAGGATTTCGACGATCGCGCGTTCTCGTGGAGTCAAGGGCGTTTCAACGCCGCGGCAGGTCAGGACGCCCGTGGCGGGGTCGAAAACGAGCCCTCCGGCGGTGAGGAGCGGCGGGGCCGTTTCCGGCGAGCGGCGCAGGAGCGCCCGGCAGCGCGCGAGAAATTCGCCGTGATTGAAGGGTTTGACCAGATAATCGTCGGCGCCGGCGTCAAGGCCGGCGATGCGCTCGTCGATCGCCGCGCGCGCCGTCATGACCAGGATCGGCGTGCGCCGACCTTGGCGCCGGATCGCCCGAACGAGGTCGAGGCCGTCGCCGTCGGGCAGGCCGAGGTCGATCAGCAGCAGGTCGTAGGGGGTGGTCGCGACAGCTTCTTCAGCCTCGGCGATCGTCGCGAAGGCGTCGATGCGCCAGCCTGCCGAATGCACGCTCTCGATCAGCAGATCCCGCAGGCGGGGCATGTCTTCGATCAAGAGCAGTCTCATGCGAACCCTTGGCCAATTTTCATCGACCAGATCAGATTTTCATGACCGCGGCAATTCAATGATGAGCATGGCGCGGCATGCTCGACGATCGATAACGGCGATAGGCTGCGGTGTCCGCCTCGAAATAGCTGGCCCATTCGTCCAGAGTCCGGAGAACGGCGCCCCTGGCCTCTTCTGAAATCACAACGAATTTTTCATTGCGACGGCTGGGGTTCTTGGCGGTGAGGACCAGACCGGCGTTGATGAGGGCGACCAGCTTGCGCTTGCCGGTCGTCGTGCTTCCGCCAGCAAAGGCATAGGCGTCGGTCGCGCGCAATTTCACCTTCTCCTCCTCTGTCAGCGCGTAAATGGCCGAAAGAAGGTTCCAGAACGAACTCGCGTCGTCCTCATCCGCGGAAGGCCAAACCCTTTTCAACTGGTTGAGCCAGAAACCGTACGGATCGCAGGTGCTCCTGATGAATCGCGTGGCGGGCGAAGTGATCTTCTGTCCATCCCAAGGCGACGACATGGACCCCTCCGATCTTCTGCTTGCCTGATTTTAGGCTTGTGGCCATCGTGACCCGTATGAAGCCGGCTTCCTGTCAATTCGCCGTCAAAGCTCCGATTTTTTCGCCAAATCGAAATTCGTCCAATGGAAATGAAAATGAAAGGCTTTACACGCGCCTCGTCTCCTTCGGCCAAGCGCCCGCCCGCGCGTTAGCCCACGATTGCGGCGCGCTCGACCCCGGACGGGCCGTCGAGACGGAGACAGGCGAATGCGGAGGCGCTGATTGACCGACAGCCCCTCGCGATTGCGCGCCAAATAGACGCCCGACGCCAGATAGGGCTTGCCGGCAAGCAGGCCGCCACTGACAAAAACGCCATGCCGCAGGTTTTGCGCAATTCGACCCATTGGAAGCCGTCAGCATCGACGGTCCCGACAAAATCCGGCTGCGGGCGTTTAGCGGCGAAGCCTTTTCAAAAAATCCGGAACGAACCGCGCGCGCCATTTCCGCTCATCCCGCGGTCGGGGCTCGGAAGGCGCAGGACGGCCGCGCCCCAAGCGGCGAGGCCCGCAAGAAGAAAGAGCCACCAAAAGCTCAAGAGGCTTGATTTGATCCCCTCCACCAGCGGGTGGACGCGCTGGGTCGGATTGAGGTCCGGCGGCAGGGTCGCGCGGATGGTCGGGTCGTCGAGAAAGGCCTTGAGCCTGTCAGCGGAGGGATAAGGAATGTCGAAGCGGCCCTTTCCGATCAAGGCGGCGCTTCCGCCTGTCGCCAGATAGGCGCGCAGACGGGCTTCCTGGATGCGGGAGTCGTCGCGGCGCTCCGTGATGGCGTGGATCTTCATGACCCGCCCGTGATTTGCGCCAGCGAGCGCCGCGAGAATCGCTGAGGTCGCCAGCGCCAGCGCGACGAAACGGCGACGGTTCAAAAAGCCGTCCAGACGCGGCGCGAGCCACAGGGCGCTGACGATATTCGCGAAGAGCCCGACGACGCAGAAATCGAGATAACGGGAATAAAGCGCGCCGTTGCGGCCAAAGGACAGCGCTGCCATCTGGACGAGGACCCAGGCCAGGACGCCCAGGTTGAACCAGCGCGGGTCGGCGCGGCGCGGCGCGTCCCGCAACAAGGCGAGCGCGAAGGCCAGGCCCGGAAGATAGAGCACGGCGCCGAACTTCACGCGGACGGGCCAGGCGAGCAGATCGAGCAGGCCGAACAGGAAGCTCGAAAGCGAATGCGCGTGAAAAGCTGCGTTTTCCGGAACGGAAGGCGTGAGCGCGACGAAAAGCGCGCTCATGATGAGCAAGGCGACGATGGCGAGCGCTTCCGCGAGCCCTGAGCGCGCGCCACGCCAGAATTGAACGAGCGCGAGGCCCGCGGCGGTCGCCGGCGCGAGGGCGCCGCTCGCCATCGACAGATAGGCGCCCGCCGCCATAAGGACGCCACAAAACCATCGGCCCGACCAGGCCCGGGCGTCGGCCAGAAGCCACAGCGCGGCCAGCGAGAAGGCGATCAATGTGTAGAAATGGGTGTTGAAGCCCATCAGCGCGCTCTCATGCCCGAACGGAATCACCGCCAGACCGCAGCCGAGATCGGA
>JAKANG010000111.1 GCA_021812505.1 Pseudomonadota bacterium | reverse complement strand
ACGCCATGATCCACGACCGCGACGTCGGCATCTTCATCACCACGGGGGGCTATACCGCCGCCGCCCAGGATTTCGCCCGGACCAAGGGCAATCTGAAACTCGTGGACGGTTTGGAGTTTGTCAGCCAGATCGAGAAATATTACGACGGGCTCGACCTGAAATTCCGCAAGCAGATCCCGCTGCGGCGCATGCTGGTGCCCGACGTCCTGCCCGACGAATGACTTTGCCGGCCCTTTACGGCGAGCATCCAACCAAAGAAAAAGGCCGGCGGAACGCCGGCCTTGGACTGCGCGATCAAACGCGAGGATCAGTCTTCCTGCGACTTGACCGTGAGAACCTGACGGCCCTTGTACATGCCGGACTTCAGGTCAATGTGATGCGGACGGCGCAATTCGCCCGAGTCCTTGTCCTCGACATAGGTCGGGGCGGCGAGGGCGTCGGCCGAGCGGCGGAAGCCGCGCTTCATCGGCGAGGTTTTTCTCTTCGGAACAGCCATTTCTAAAACTCCAGTCCGGCCGCAACGCCGGCCGGATCAGGCGACAGAGGCGCGCGGGGAAATTCAAGAGCGCGTCTCTTACAGGCAAAAAGCCAAAAAGGCTAGCCCGCGCGGCAAAAAAGCTGAGCCCGCCCTTCAGGCGAAAAGATCGAGCTCGAAGGCCCCCGCCACATGGCGAGGCGGACGGCGGGGCGCGATGAGCACCGCGTCGCCCCGGAGCGCGCAATCGCTCGCCCAGGGATGGGCGGCAAGCCAGACGCGGACGGCGCGGGAGAGACGAGCGACCTTGCGCGCGTCGATCGCTATCTGCGCGGCCTCGTAGGTTGGGCGCGCCTTGACCTCGACAAAGGCGACGAGCTGTCCACGCCGGGCGACGATGTCGATTTCGCCGCCAGAGGCCGAATAGTTCCGCGCCAGGATCCGGAAGAACTTGAGCCGCAGCCAGAACGCGGCCAAGGCCTCGGCGCGCAAGCCGAAGACCCGCGCTGCGGCGCGGCTGGTCATGACCGCCCGCCCTCGGAGGACAACTCCAGCGCGCGGGCATAGACCTTGCGACGCGGCTGGCCCGTCTCGGCGGCGACGACGCTGGCGGCGTCCTTGAGCGAAAACTTGTCCAGGGCGGCGCGAATCTTGTCGTCGAGCGCATTGCCGTCGAACGCTGGGGCCGCCTCGCCGGGCGGCGCCACCAGCAGGACGATTTCGCCCTTGGGCGCCCCCTCGCGCTCGTAATCCGCCGCGAGCGCGCCCAGCGCGCCGCGGCGCACCGATTCGAAATGCTTGGTCAACTCGCGGGCGACCGCGGCTTCACGCGGCCCCAGCACCGCCGCAAGGTCGGCCAGCGTCTCCGCCAGGCGCCGCGGCGACTCGAAAAAGACCAGGGTGCCGGGAATCGCAGCCAGTTCGGCGATGCGCGCGCGGCGGGCGCCGCTCTTGGCCGGCAGGAAGCCCTCGAAGAAGAACCGATCCGTCGGCAGGCCCGCCACCACCAGCGCCGCCAGCACGGCCGAGGGACCGGGCGCCGAAGTGACGGGAATTCCCTCCGCCAGGGCTTCGCCGACGAGCTTGAAGCCCGGATCGGACACCAGCGGCGTGCCAGCGTCGGAAATAAGCGCCAGCCTTTCGCCCTTCTTCAACCGCGCGATCAACTGCGGCCGCATCGCCTCGGCATTATGTTCGTGATAGGCGATCAGCGGCGTGGCGATGCCGTAATGCGCCATGAGATGACGGCTGACCCGCGTGTCCTCGGCGATCACCGCGTCCGCGGCCGCAAGCGTGGAGAGCGCCCGCAAGGTGATGTCGCGCAAATTGCCGATCGGCGTCGCCACGACATGAAGCCCCGGAGCGATTGACTCGGCCTCAGCGCGCAGGCCGAAGGCGACGAAAGACGCGGGAGCGGAGGACGAGAGCGAAGCCGGATGCGCCATCAGCGCGCCTTTCGTTCGATAAAAACAACAAATGTTCTCTTTATAGAACTCGGTATAGGGGAAGGCCCCCCGCCTCGCAAGTTCGGCTTGCCGCGTCGTTTTGGCCGATGTTGCCAGAGGCTGCGCCTTTGCTTAAGACATTTCTTTCAGGCTCTGCGGGCCGAAGGGCGATCGAAGCGCCCGGCGGACCGCCGAGGGGCAGGAACGAATTGCGCATGCCAAAGGAATCTTTCGCCGTCGCGCGGCGCTCTTTCTTGCGGGCGGTCCTGCTGGGCGGCGCGGCGAGCTTGTCCGCCTGTTCGGTCACCGGCCTGAAGAACCATGAGGAGCCAGGCGCGCCGACCCCACCGGCGACGCCCGCCGCCAACGCGACCACGCTTGGCAACGGCCCGGTGAAGGTCGCCCTCATCCTGCCCCTGACCCAGGGCGCCGGGCCAAGCGCCGTCGGCGTCTCCATGCGCAACGCCGCAGAGCTCGCGGTCCTGGAATCGGGCGCGAATGACATCACGCTCCTCGTCAAGGACGACCGTTCGACGCCGGAAGGCGCCAAGGACGCCGCCCAGGCCGCCATCTCAGAGGGAGCGGAATTGATTCTCGGCCCGCTGTTCGCTGCGGACGTCCGCGCCGCGGCCGAAGTCGCCCGCCCGGCGGGCAAACCGATCATCGCCTTCTCAACCGATCTCTCGACCGCCTCACGCGGTGTCTATCTCCTGTCCTTCCTGGTCGAAGGCTATGCCGAGCGGATCGTGGATTACGCTTCGAGCCAGGGCAAGAAATCCGTCGCGGTCCTCGCGCCCGAAAACGATTACGCCAATGTCGCGACGGGCGCGCTGCAGCAGGCGGCGGCGCGGCGCGGCATGCGCGTCGCGCTGATCGAACGATACAAACCCGGCGCCGTCGCTGCCTCCGCCGCCAACATTGCCGCCCTTGGGGCGCAGATCGACTGCATCTTCATCCCGGAACAGGCGGCGGCCATGCCCGAGGTCGCCAAGGCGCTGACCGCGAATGGCATCGATTCCCGCAAGATCCAGATCCTCGGCACCGGCCTGTGGAATGACGTGCGCGTTCTGAGCCTGCCCGCCCTGCAGGGCGCCTGGTTCGCCACGCCCGAAAACGCCGGCTTCACCGCCTTCGCCCAGCGCTACCGCGCCAAATTCAATTCGGACCCGACCCGCGTGGCGACGCTGGCGTATGACGCCGTTTCGCTCGCCGCGGCCCTCGCCCGCACGCAGGGCGCCCGACGCTACAGTGAAGACGTCCTGACCAGTCAGACCGGCTTCAACGGCGCCGACGGCGTCTTCCGCTTCAAAGCCGACGGGAGCAACGAGCGCGGACTCGCTGTCGTGCAGATCAACAACGGAACGACCACCGTGATCAGCCCCGCGCCGCGCTCGCTGTGATCGTGATCGAATCGACGTTCCCCGCCGTTTCGCCTGATTTTCCGTTATGATGGCCAGCGTGCGAATCATCGCGCCACCCAAACCGTTCACCGAGGAAGCTTCGCATTGACCGCCGCCAACGAAACCGCGCCTGACAGCAACGCAAACGAATATGGCGCGGAATCGATCAAGGTTTTGCGTGGGCTCGACGCCGTGCGCAAACGTCCCGGCATGTATATCGGCGACACCGACGATGGCTCCGGCCTCCACCACATGGTCTATGAGGTGGTCGACAACGCCATCGACGAGGCGCTCGCTGGCCACGCCACCCTCGTCACCGTGACCCTGAACGCCGACGGCTCCTGCACCGTCACCGACAATGGCCGCGGCATTCCGACGGGACTTCATCCGGAAGAAGGCGTGTCGGCGGCCGAAGTCATCATGACCCAGCTCCACGCCGGCGGTAAATTCGACCAGAATTCCTACAAGGTTTCGGGCGGCCTCCACGGCGTCGGCGTCTCGGTCGTCAACGCCTTGTCCTCCACGCTCGGCCTGCGCATCTGGCGCGACGGCCTGGAGCACGAGATCGATTTCGCCCATGGCGACGCCGTCGCCCCGCTCAAGGTCGTCGGCGAGGCGCCAATCGTCGACGGCAAGCCGAAGCGCGGCACCTCGGTGACCTTCCTGCCCAGCCCCGAGACTTTTTCGCATACCGAATTCGACTATGCGACGATCGAGCACCGGCTGCGCGAACTGGCCTTCCTCAATTCCGGCGTCCATATCGTCCTGACCGACGCGCGCCATGCCGAAATCAGGACCGAAAATCTTTATTATGAGGGCGGTCTCGAAGCCTTCGTGCGCTATCTCGATCGCGCCAAGACGCCGCTGATCGGCAAACCGGTGCAGATGCGCGGCGAGCGCGACGGCATCACGGTCGAGGCCTCGTTGTGGTGGAACGATTCCTACCACGAGAATGTGCTGGTCTTCACCAACAACATCCCGCAGCGTGACGGCGGCGCCCATCTCGCGGGCTTCCGCGCCGCGTTGACCCGCCAGATCACCGGCTATGCCGAAAGCTCCGGCCTCGCCAAGAAGGAAAAGGTCGATCTTACCGGCGACGACTGCCGCGAAGGCCTGACCTGCGTCGTTTCGGTCAAGGTTCCGGACCCCAAATTCTCCTCGCAGACCAAGGACAAGCTCGTCTCCTCGGAAGTGCGACCGGTGGTCGAGGGTATCGTCAACGAGGCGCTCAGCCAATGGCTCGAAGAAAACCCCCCTGAGGCGAAGACGGTCGTGGGCAAGGTGGTCGAGGCGGCCTCGGCCCGCGAGGCCGCGCGCAAGGCGCGTGAGCTGACCCGCCGCAAGGGCGCGCTCGACGTCGCCAACCTCCCCGGCAAACTCGCCGACTGCCAGGAGCGCGACCCGGCCAAGGCTGAACTCTTCATCGTCGAGGGCGATTCGGCGGGCGGCTCCGCCAAACAGGGCCGCGCCCGCGAATATCAGGCCGTCCTGCCCCTGCGCGGAAAAATTCTCAATGTCGAGCGCGCGCGCTTCGACAAGATGCTGTCCAGCGAGCAGATCGGCACGCTGATCACCGCGCTCGGCGCCGGCATCGGCCATGACGAGTTCAATCTCGAAAAGCTGCGCTATCACAAGATCATCGTGATGACCGACGCGGACGTGGACGGCTCCCATATCCGCACCTTGCTTCTCACCTTCTTCTATCGCCAGATGCGGCCGCTCATCGAGAACGGCTATCTCTATATCGCCCAGCCGCCGCTCTTTAAGGTCAAGCGCGGTTCGTCCGAGCAATATCTCAAGGACGAGAAGGCGATGGACGATTACCTGATCAACAATGGCGTCGATGGCGCCGTGCTGCGTCTCGACCATGGCGAGGAGCGCGCCGGCGCAGATCTGCGCGCCCTCGTCGAGGATGCGCGGCTGATCCGCAATGTGCTCGGCCAGCTGCACAGCCGCTACAATCGCTGCGCGGTGGAGCAGGCGGCCATCGCCGGCGCGCTCAAGCCGGTTTCGGCGCTCGGCGACGACGAGGCCGCGGCGCGCGCGCAGGAAATGGCGGCGCGGCTCGACGCCCTCGCCGACGAAATCGAGCGCGGCTGGGAAGGCCGGGTCGAAAACGGCGGCTATATCCTGACTCGCACCTTGCGCGGGGTGAAACAGGCGATCACGCTCGACGCCGGTCTGCTGGCTTCCGCCGAGGCCCGTCGCCTCGACGAGCGGGCGGAGAGCCTGCGCCAGATCTATGCGACGCCGGCGCGCCTGCTGCGCAAGAGCGAGGAAAGCCGGATCGCCGGCCCGACCGCCTTACTCGACGCCATCCTCGCCGCCGGCGGCAAGGGCGTCACCCAGCAACGTTACAAAGGCCTCGGCGAGATGAACCCGGAACAGCTCTGGGAGACGACCCTCGACCGCAACGCCCGCTCGCTGCTCCAGGTCAAGATCAAGGAAGGTGACGAGGCCGAGGACCTCTTCGTCAAGCTGATGGGCGACGTGGTCGAACCCCGACGCGAATTCATCCAGGAAAACGCGCTGAACGTGGCCAATCTGGACGTGTGATCATTTGTCGACAATAATCGTGCCATCCCTGTCGAGCAGCGCGAATCCTTGTCGTCTTGGCGCATGCATCGCAGGTTTCTCCGGATGTCATTTTCTC
>JAKANG010000110.1 GCA_021812505.1 Pseudomonadota bacterium | reverse complement strand
CAGCAGGTTCAGCGTGGCCGCCGACTGGCGATAGGACATGAGCTGGCGGCGCGGGTCGGGCTCGCGCGCCTCGCGCGTGAAGGCGATGTCGTTGACGATGTCGCCGCGATAGGATGGCAGCTCCACGCCGTCGATCGTCTCCATCGGCGCCGAGCGCGGCTTGGCGAACTGGCCGGCGATGCGGCCGAGCTTCACCACCGGCATGGCGGCGCCATAGGTCATCACGACCGCCATCTGCAGGAAGACGCGGAAGAAATCGCGGATATTGTCGGCGGAATGCTCGGCGAAGCTCTCGGCGCAATCGCCGCCTTGAAGCAGGAACGCCTCGCCGGCGCAGACCTGGGCCAGATGTTTCTTCAGCTTGCGCGCCTCGCCCGCGAAGACGAGCGGCGGAAAGCCCGAGATCTGCTTCTCGACATCGGCGAGCGCCGCCTGGTCCGAATAGGTCGGAACCTGTACGATCGGCTTGGATCTCCAGCTGTCGGGCGACCAACGTTCCATCACGCAAAAAACTCCAGGCGCGGCCCTGCGCCGCGATCGTTAACGGGAAAGGCGCGTCTATACACCAGCGCGGCCCCCACGCCAAACCTTCAAATGGCGAATCTTTCCACGGCTCAATCTGGCGCGCGAAAGGGGCGCCTTTGCGGCGGAAAACCAAGAGAAGGGGCGGACGCCGCAATGTGTTTGTAATTTAGTCTATAAAAATAGTAGACAAAATAAGCATTATGGGAAAGTCTCGCGAAGTCGCCCCCTTGAAGCGAGCGCCCCATGCTGATCAGGCTCCGGCTTTCTCTCCTTGCCATTCTTTGCCTTTCGGGCGCTTCAGCCGCCGCCGCCGATGATCCGCACGACCTGAGCCGCCGGATCGCGGCGCTGAAGGCGCGGAGCGCCGCTTTGGCCGCGGGAATCGAAAAGGCCGAAAAGCGCCACGCCCCGCATGAGGCGGCGCGGGAACGGTCGCCGCCGCCGACTTTGCTCGCCGCCGCGGCCCAGACGCAGGCGGGCCTGCTTGGGGGGACCGGGCCAATCTCCTGGAACGGGATCGCCCTTTTCGGCGCGCTCGACGCCGGCGTCGCCTGGCAGAGTCACGGCGTCCCGCTGAACGGCGCTTTTCCGCAGGGCCTCGAATATGCCGTTTCGAAAAACGGCGCCCGCGCCGGGTTCGCCTTGGCGCCCGGGGGGCTGGGCTATTCCGGCGTCGGTCTCAGGGGGGCCAGGGAAATCTTGCCCGGCCTGATGGCGATCTTCGCTGGCTATACCAATTTCGACCTGCTCTCCGGGCAGCTGAGCAACGGCCCTGCCTCGCTCATTCAGAACAACGGCGTCCCGCTGGCCTATCAGAGCGCCAATGGCGATTCCCGAGCCGCCGGCCAGGCCTTCAACGATTATCTTTATGTCGGCCTGTCGTCCCGCTCCTTTGGCGAGCTGACTTTTGGCCGCCAACGCACCCTGACCACCGACGATCGCGCAGCCTACGATCCGATCTCGGGCTCGCTGGCTTTTTCCCTGCTCGGCTACAACGGTTCGCTGTCGTCGGGCGACACGGAAAATTCGCGCTTCGACGAGGCGCTGAAATATCGCGTGAGCCTTGGGCCGGCGCATTTCGCCGCCATCTACAAATTCGCGGCGCCGGCGATGGGCGCCGGGGCGGCCAATGGCGCGACCTACCAGCTCTCGGCCGGCGCCGAGATTGGCGCCTTGTCCTTCAACGCGGTCTATAGCCATGTCAGCGACGCGATCGCCTTGTCGCCGTTGAGCGCCGCCCAGATGACGGTCTCTCCCGCCAATTCCCTGGCGGCGACCGTCTCCGACAACCAGGCGGTGCTGGTCTCGGCGCGCTACACCTATGAACGGCTCAAATTATACCTGGGCTACGAATATTACGCCTTCAAGGATCCCGCGGACACGATCCTCGCGCCTTTTGTCGATTACAACGGCTATGCCGTCAGCGTCGCGGCCAACGACGCCTTCCAATATCACGACAAAATCCAGCAACTCGTCTGGACGGGCCTGCGCTATGCCTATGACAGCCGGCTCGATTTCAGCCTCGGCTATTATCATGTCTGGCAGAACAGCTATGGATCGGTCAGTTGCGCGACGTCACGGAACAATGCCGTTGTGAAGAACGCCTCGACTTGCGCCGGGGCGGAGGACGCCCTCGGCCTCGTCGTGCAATATCACTTCAACGAAAATCTTCAGCTCTACGGCGGGCTGATGGTCTCCGCCGTGAGCGGCGGCATGGCCAATGGCTTCCTCTATCCCAACAGCGTCGATCCGATGGTCGGGCTGCGCTATGTCTTCTGAAGCTCACTCGAACGCATAGGCGTCGAGGCTGATCGGCCCGACGAGCGCGTGGTGCAGCCGCTTGCCCCTGGCGTCCGGCCCGCCGGCGCCAAAGGCGAAGGGCAGGGGCAGGATATGTTCCGGGGTGGGGTGGTTGCGCAGGGCGTCGGGGCCTTGCTCCCAGGCGGCGATCGCTTCCGCGTCGCCCGCCTCGATCCGCTCGGCGAGCCATTCGTTGAAGGTCATGGCCCAGGGCGGCGTGTCCTCGCCGCCGAAAAAGGCGCGCAGATTATGGGTCGCGCTGCCCGAGCCGATGATGAGGACGCCTTCGTCGCGCAAGGGCGCAAGCGCCCGGCCGAGCGCGAAATGATGGGCGCCGCTCTGGCGCGGCTGGACCGACAGGGTCGCGACCGGAATGTCGGCCTCAGGATACATCACCTTCAGCGGAGCCCAGGCGCCGTGGTCATAGCCGCGTCCATCGGACAAGGCGGGGCCCAGACCCGCGGCCTGGGCGAGGCCCGCCGCCTTTACGGCGAGCGCCGGCGCGCCGGGCGCCGGAAAGCTCATTTCGTAGAGTTCCCGTTCGAAGCCGCCGAAGTCGTAGATCATCCCTGGCCGCGCGCCCCGCTCGAAGACCGGCTGGGCGGTCTCGAAATGCGCGCTCATGATCAGGATCGCCGAGGGACGAGGGCTTTTCGCGCCGAGATCGCGCCAGAAGGTCCGGGTGTCGCTTTCATACAGGATGAGATTCGGCGCGCCATGGGAGATGAAAAGGCTTGGCGGACGGGACTGAATGGCGTTCACGGCGTCGCTCGCGCTTTATTTCGGGACTGGCCCTTTGAAACGGAAATTCGATCGTCATATAAGCGGCGCAACATGGAGCCGCCAGGCATGAAGTCCTTTTTACGGAAAAGCCTCCTTTGCGCCGCCGCATGTCTGGGTTTCGCGGCGTCCGCCCAGGCCGGCGACGGCCCCGATCTCATCTTCCGCAAGTCGACGACCTTCAAGCTGCTGACGCCGAACGACAAGCTGGCGACCTATGCGATCGACGACCCGGCGGTCGCGGGCGTCGCCTGCTATTATACCGTTCCGGAAAAGGGCGGCGTCGCCGGCGCCTTCGGCGTCGCGGAACAGACCTCCGACGTCTCGCTCGCCTGCCGTCAATATGGTCCGATCCAGTTCAAGGAAAAATTCGCGCAGGGCGACGTCGTCTTCCGCGAAAGCCGCTCGCTGCTGTTCAAGCGCATGCAGATCGTGCGCGGCTGCGACCCGAAGCGCAATGTCCTCGTCTATATGGTTTATAGCGACAAGATCATCGAGGGCTCGCCCAAGAATTCGACCTCGACGGTCGCGATCCAGCCTTGGGCCGGCGAGCCGGCGCCGAAATGCGCGGATTTCGTCAAGCAGTGAAGCCCCGCCTCATTCCCCGCAGGCGATGAACACGTCATCGGGTGAAACAGCAGGAAGCGCGTCGGATTTGGCGGCCGACTTCTGGATCGAGGCGGTGATATTGTCGCTCGCGCGCCCGTAAGCCCTGGCGGCGCCGTGGCCATGGGCCTCGCACCAGGCGTCGGCGACGATTTTCGCGCAATCGTCGCCGCTGGAAATGCAATCGTTCAGGCCATAGCCCTCGTCGGCCCGCAGCAGAAAGCTGTTCGAGCCGAGCGCCCGCACGCTTGCCGTGTCTGCGCGCGCCGCCGTCTGCAAGGCGCAGATCACGAACAGTCCGCCGAGCAGGGGAAGGAGGATGCGCGGCAGGTAAACGTGTTCGAATTCCTGAAATTTCATGATCCGGGCTCGCGAACTGGCCCGGCGCGCGGAGTTCTTCTCGTTCCCGGCGCCGTTCGACCTGCCGCCAGCATGGGCTTGGTCGCATGAAAAAAGAGTTAAATTTAACTATACTGCTTGTCGGACACGCTGAATTCGCACGTCAAGGTAAAGACGGGGCGGTTGTTCTCTAGGTTCCGCAGAAGGTCTCATGCACCCGTTCCTCGGGGCGGGGCGGCGCCTCCAGATCGTCCTCGGGCCTTTCCGGCGGCGCGGGATCCTGGAACGGATCCTTCAGCGCCGCGCAGAGGCGCCAGAATGGCGCGAGATCGCCTTCGTTCGCCGCCGCCAGCGCCTGTTCGACGCGGTGGTTGCGGGCGATGACGACCGGATTGCTGGCGCGCATCAGGGCGAGCCGCGAGGGAAAATCCTCGCCTGCCGTCACGGCGCGCCATTCGGCAAGGAAGTTCGCGGCTTCCTCGCGCGCCGCGGCGTCCGTTTCGGCAAAGAGATCGAGGAAGGCTGTCTCGTCCGCGCCGGCGGCAACCTGCGTCAGGCGGCGGAAGAACAGAGTGAAATCGGCCTTGCCGGTCTCCAGAAGCCGCCACATCCGGGCGATGAGGGGCTCATTGGCGGAATCGCCGGGCTTGAGGCCGAGCTTGCGCTCGAGGCCGTGGGCGAGGGCGGCGACATAGGCGGGCTGGAAGCCTTCGAGCGTCTCTTGCGCCTTGCGCAGGGCCACGGCGTCGTCGGGATCGAAGAGCGGCAGCAGCGTTTCCGCGAGCCGGGCGAGATTCCAGGAGGCGATCGGCGCCTGGCGGTTGAAGGCGTAGCGCCCCGCCGCGTCGATCGAAGAAAAGACCTGCCGGCGGTTGAAGCCGTCCATGAAGGCGCACGGGCCGAAATCGATGGTTTCGCCGGCGATCGACATATTGTCGGTGTTCATCACGCCATGGATGAAGCCGACGAGCATCCATCGCGCGATGAGCCGCGCCTGCCGCGCGACCACCGCGCCGTAGAAGGCGAGATAGGCGTCCTTTTGCCCTGCGAGTTCCGGAAAATGGCGGGCGATGCAATGGTCGGCGAGCGCCCGTGTGAGCTTGTGGCCGTCGTCGCGCCGCGCGTCCTCGTTCGCGGCATATTGGAAGGTGCCGACCCGGACATGGCTGCGGGCGATGCGGGTCAGCACGGCGCCGGGATGCGTGGTTTCGCGATAGACCGGCGCTCCAGTCGCGACGACCGCGAGCGCGCGGGTGGTCGGAATTTTCAGCCCGGCCATGGCCTCGCTGACGATATATTCGCGCAGCATGGCCGACAGAGTGGCGCGGCCGTCGCCGCGCCGGGCGAATTTGGTCGGGCCGGAGCCCTTGAGATGCACGTCATAGGTCGAGCCGTCGGGCGCGACAATTTCGCCGAGCATCGCCGCGCGGCCATCGCCGAGCAGCGGATTCCAGCCGCCGAACTGGTGGCCCGAATAGGCGAGGGCGATATTCTCGCGGCCCGCGGGCGGCGCGCCGCCCGAAAGCCATTCCAGCAATTCCGGGGTCGCGGCGTCCTGCGGCAGGCCAAGTTGGGCGGCGAGGGCGTCGTTGAAGACCACCCATTGCGGCGACGGCGCCGGCGACACCGGCGCAGCGGCGAAGAATTCCGCCGGCAGCGCCCGGTAGGAGGTGTCACGCAAGAAGTCGGCGGTCGAAGTCATGCAAGCTCCGTGGCAGGCTTCGCGAAAGCGGGCGCCGGTTTTTGGACAGGCCGCGCCTGAAGGTGAAGATCGTGACCATGCAAGCAGGAAGCGCGCCAGGCGGTCAATGACTGAACTGGGGTTGCGCGGCCGGTTTTGCAAGCCTGGCAGGCTGGAGCGAAAATTCCGGCGCGGGATCGTGGAAATTCGTCGCCCGATAGACGTCGAGCGTGATCGCCGCCTTGCCGCCCGCCAT
>JAKANG010000109.1 GCA_021812505.1 Pseudomonadota bacterium | reverse complement strand
AGCACCAACATCGACTTCAAGGATGCCGAGCACGCTTTGACCGCGCTCGGCGCGGAACTCGACGCGAAAAGCGGCAACCGGGTCGAAGTGACCCTGCATGGCCAGAAAATTACCCTTCACCGCAATCATCACAGCCTCACCAAGGACGACGTGGCGCAGGTCCGTAAATTCCTCGAAGGCTGCGGCGTGACCGGTGAGGCCTTCGCAGGCTAGCGCATCGGGCGCGCGCCGCGCGCCCGCAACTTCGCGTTTTGGTTGCGGATTTCTGTGAAAAATCGCGCAAATTCGACGCGAATTTGCATAAAACAGGCCGATTTCCGCGCATTTCCACCCCCTTTTTGCGCATTTCGCGCGTCAGGTTGTATCCGGGGAAACACGCGCCGCCGGCCATCGGCCCCAAGCAAAACTTTCCATTTCCACCCGCGCCTTCCTGCCAAGAATTCGTCACCATGGCGGGAATGTCTGTCCGCGACCGGCGGCTTCGTTCTATCCTGCGCCAGAGGCGACGGGAGATTCGCATGGCGACCACGGTCATCCAGCATGTGCTCAGGCGGCTTCGCGACATCGGCGTCACCGATGTTTTCGGCGTCCCCGGCGATTACGCCTTCGCCGTCAACGACGCCATCTGCCACGATCCGGACGTGAACTGGATCGGCTGCTGCAACGAGCTGAACGCCGCTTACGCCGCCGAGGGCTATGCGCGAATCCGCGGCGCCGGCGCGCTCTGCACCACCTACGGCGTCGGCGAACTGAGTGCGATCAATGGCGTCGCCGGAGCCTATGCCGAACATCTGCCGGTGTTTCATCTGGTCGGGACGCCCAAGATCACGATCCAGGAATCCCACGCCCTGATGCACCATACGCTCGGCAACGGCGAATATGATCTGTTCCGCCGCATGTCCGAACCGGTCGTCTGCGCCCATGCCGTGATGACGCCGCAGAACGTCGCCTACGAGACCGAGCGCCTGATCGCGGAGGCGCTCTATCACCTGCGCCCGGTCTATATGGCCTTTCCGGCCGATCTCGCCGCGGCCCCGGTCGCCGGCGAGGCGCGGCCGATCGCGCCGCCGCAAAGCGACCCCGACGCCTTGGCCCATGTGACGGAGGCCATCGCCGAGGCCTTGGCGCGCGCCCGCTCGGCCTGCGTCCTGCCTGGCGTGCTGATCGCGCGCGCAGGGCTGCAGCCGGCCCTGCACGAGCTGATCGACGCCTCGGGCCTGCCCTTCGCCACCATGTTCATGGACAAATCCGTGCTCGACGAAACCCATCCCGGCTACGTCGGCATGTATGACGGCGCTTTGATGCAGCCGGAAGTCCGGGCCTTCGTCGAAGAGGCCGACATGGTGCTCGCCGTCGGCACGCTGATGACCGATTTCAACACCGGCGGCTTCACCTCGCGGCTCGATCCGGCAAAAACCATTTCGGTCGGCAAGCATCGCGTCCGCGTCGGCGAAAAAACCTTCTTCAATGTCGAACTGGCCGACCTCCTCAAGGCGCTGACCACGCGCCTGCCGCGCCGCGACTGGCCGATGATCGCGCCGAAGACGCTGGGCGCGGCCACCGGCGCCGGCGACGACAGGATCGACGCGGGCGCGCTTTTTCCCCGCCTCGCAGCGTTCCTGCGCGAAAACGACATCCTGATCGCGGAAACCGGCACGGCCTCCATGGGCCTCGGTTTCGCCCAGATGCCGACCGGCGCGAATTTCTACAACCAGACCCTTTGGGGCTCGATCGGCTGGGCGACCCCGGCCGCCTTCGGCGCGGCGGTCGCCGCGCCCGAGCGGCGCGTCGTCCTGCTCACCGGCGACGGCGCCCACCAGTTCACGGTCCAGGAGATCAGCCAGTTCGCCCGCCGGGGGCTGAAACCGGTCGTCTTCGTCGTCAACAATTCAGGCTATCTCATCGAGCGCCTTTTGTGCCGGGAGCCCGAGAGCGCCTATAACGACATCGCGCGCTGGCGCTATCACCTGCTTCCGCAAGCCTTCGGCTGCGAAGATTGGTTCACGGCCCGCGTCGAAACCTGCGCCGAATTCGACCGCGCGCTGGAAGCCGCCAGCCGCGCGGAAACGGGCGTCTATATCGAGATCGTCACCGACGCCGACGCAGCCTCCGCGCTCGCGCTGAAGATGCACGAGGCCTATGCGAAAAATGCCTCATGAGCCTGCCGGGGGCCGTCACTCGTGGGTGTGGCGGTGGTGCAAGTCCGGAAAATGCGGATGGGCGTGGACGAGCCTTTCGTGGCGATGCCGATGTGAATGAGGCTCGGTCACCGGCCCGTCGTGGCTATGCTGGTGGTGTTCGTCATGAACATGGGCATGCTCGTGCTCCAGCCCGTCGTGGACATGCGCGTGTTCGTGCCGTTCGGCCAGATGCAGCCAGAGGCCGAGCCCCATCAGGGCGCCCGCGGCCAGCAGGCGCGGCGTCGGCGCCTCACCAAGCAGGACGATCGAAGCCACGGCGCCGATGAAGGGCGCGAGCGCGAAATAGGCGCCGGTGCGCGCAGCGCCCAACCGCCGCAACGCGAGGATGAACAGGACCAGGCTGACCCCGACCCCGAAAAAGCCCAGCAGCGCGGCCCCCGCCGTCAGCGCCGCATCCGGCGCTGCGGCCCCGCGCGCCAATGCGGTCGCCGCATTGACCGAACCGGCGAAAAACCCCTTGATCGCCGCGATCGAAACGGGATCGGCGGAAGACAACTTGCGGGTGAGATTGTTGTCGATCCCCCAGGCGAGACAGGCCCCGGCCACCAGAACCGCGCCCTTGTCGAGCGCCAGCCCCCGCCCCTGCCAGGAAAGAACGAGCGCGCCAGCGAGAATGGCCATGGCCCCGACGAATAGGCGGGTATCCACATTCTCGCGGAAGACGACCCAGGCGATGGCCATGGTCATCAGGCTTTCGAGATTGAGGAGCAGCGAACCGTTGGCGGCGCTGGTCTCGCTCAGGCCCGCCATCAGCAACAGAGGCCCGAGCACGCCGCCGAACAGGACGACGGCGGCGAGCCAAGGAAGGTCCGAGCGGCGCAGGGGCGCATCGGGCGCGGGCAAGTCGAAAAGCCGCCGCCCGAAATGGAACCCAGCCAATCCGATTCCCGCGCCGAGATAGAGGACGCCGGCCAGAAGTTGCGGATCGAAGCGGCCAAGCAGGAGCTTGGACAGAGGCGCCGTGAGGCCGAACAGGATCGCCGAACCGAGCGCGAGAGGAACGCCCGGCCAGAGGTGAGCGAAGGCGTGCAGGCGGAAGGCGTTCGACGACATAGGACCGCTCACGGCGCCCGCATCAGGAACACGGGGATTTGCGCTTCGGCGAGAATATCGCGGGTCACGCCGCCGAAGATCGCCTCCCACCAGCCGCCGTGAGTAGAGGCGCCGATCAGAAGACTGTCGGCGCCCCGAACCGCGGCTTCCACAAGCAGGTCGTGACCGACGCTCCCATCGGATCGCGGCAGCGGCGCGATCTCGACATCGAGCCCGAGCCGCTCGAAAAAGGCGCGCGCGCTCGAATCATAAGGCGCGACCCCGGCCTTTCGCGCCCAGAGCGCGGTGATTTTCCCAGCGCGCTTCAGCCAGGGCAAGGCGGCTTCGATCGTCGCCTCAACCGACCCTCCCGGCTTCCAGCCGATCGCGATATGGCGGCCGGTCGTCGCTTCCGCCGCCGAAACGTCGCGCGGAGCGACAAGGACAAGGCGATGGGCGCCGAAAAGCGCGCTATGGAAGGCGTCTGCGGCGTCCAGATGAATTGGCCGGCTGATGACGATCAGATCGGCGCCATAGGTCTCCAACGCGACCATGGCGGCGACGTCGCCCGGATCGTCATGCCAGCGAATCGCCGGCGCGGCGGGCGTCGAGGCGCTAAAACTGTCGACGACGGCCTTGACCCGCGCGGCGCGCGCCTCCGGCGGACCTTCATAAAGATCGCGCAATTGCTGAACCTCGACCTCTTCGGCGTCGGCCACAGCGCGCCGCGCGTCAAAGCCGACATGGACGGCGCAGATTTCAGAAGCAAAGCCCCGACCCGCCGCGGCGGCGCATTGAAGCGTCGAAAGCGCCGTCTCCGCCTCGGGCAAGAGCGCGCAGATGCGAAGCGCTTCTTCGGCCGATGAACCAGCCCCGGTCATCAAGGTGATTCCTCCAATGATGAATCCATTTAATCACCGAACGGCCGGACGGCGACTAAAATAACGAGAGAAGGGATATGCACGGTCGTTTTTTGCGCAGGCGCGGCCGGAGTGGCGGGATTCAAACCCAGTCCCCTGCTCCGCCAGCCTAATTTTTGTCACCCGCGCGCACATATGTGTGGAAATTGTAAAGCTGTGCTCCGCGGTCGAATGGCGACGTCGAAAACGGCCGGAATGAAAAGAAAATCTTCAACTCTTGGCGCCGCGAGACGGGACGCGATGACCGCTCATGGCTCTTTGGCCAAGGCGTCCATGGCCTGACTCAAACCGCGGAAGGAAAGGCCGAGGCTGAAATCGTGGCCGCCGGCGTCCTTCGATTCAATTTTTCCTGCGCCCTGAAGAGCCTTCAATTGGCGCACGGTTTCGTCGCGCAGCGTCGCTTCGGCGATGCAGCCGGCGGGCACGCAACGGCGCCAGGCCAATTCGATTGGCTCCTTGCCGTCCGTCGCAATCTTCGGCGAACTCGGAAAGGAAACATTGACGGGGAGCACCAACGTCAGACGCGGCGCTTCATTTTTCTGCATCCGCACGAAGCCGATCTGGGCGATCGGCGCGGCTTGGCCTTGCACCTGGATGGTTTGATCGACCTCGCAGATCCGCGTGGCCTCCTTGTCGGTCCCCGTGCGCTGGCAACGCAGAACCCAGTCGCCGAAGCTCGCGGTGGTCGTTTGCGGTTCGACGCCGACAGGCGCCGGAGCCGGAGCCGCCGCGGGCTTTTGCTCCGCCGGCTTCGCTGGCTGCGCCCCTGCCGAGAACGCAGTGGTCCACAGCCCTGTAGCCAGCCCCAGGGCAAGCAGAACCTTTGTCGACGGCGAACGCATCACAACCCTCACCTGCGCGGAGAAAATATCGGGCCCGGAAAGCCGGAGCCGATCGCTTATAGGAGATCGCGCCCCTTCTACCAACTGACAAGAAGACCGCCCGAACCGGTCACATTGCGGCTTCCCGAACCGAAGTCGCCCTGGAAAACGCCGAAAAGACTGACATTTCGGGCGACCGCCAGACGAACGCCCGTGTCGATGCGAGCCATGTTGGCCACGCCCGGCGCGCCGTTGATCAAGAAATTGAAGCCTGGCGCGGAAATGAAAGCCGCTTCGATCGAACGCGTGGGATCGAGCTCATGTCTCCACGCCACCCTGAGCCAACCATAGAGGCTCATGCCATAGCCGAGGTCGACGGAGCGCGAGAACTGCAAGCCCACGAATGTCGGCGCGGTGACGACGGAATGTTGCTGATAGGCCAGGCCGATCACGCTTGGCGCGCCGAAATTGTTTTCCGTGAAGCCGCTCATGTTCAGAATGCTGAACTGGGCGCCGAGATAGGGCGTCACGTCGAAGCCGCCATATCGGGTTCGATAGCCCGTTTCGAAGGAACCGCTCCACGACTGGCTGTCGAAGGAGCCGCTCGGCCGTTCCGAGAAGCCCTGCACGGCGGCGATCGGCGTTCCGAACAGCGACGGCAGGTTGGCGCCGGGGATAAAGGCCGCCCGCGTTTCATTGTTGCTGAAGAAATCGCCGCCAAAGCTCGCCTGCAGATAGGCGGCGCCGCCACGGACAGCGCCATAGGCCGCGACATGCCCGCCTTCCACCGTCCCGGAGGTCCAGCGATCCGGAACAGAGAAGCCGGACCTGGTGTAGCCCCCCGCCAGACCGAGGAGGCCATCGTTGTCGATCTGGTAGTCGACGCCAGCGGCATAGCCGGCGCCATCCTCATTGACACTCGCCGAGCCGACCGACGCATTTCCGGGATAGTTCGAGGAGCCGCCGAAACCAGTCGCCCAAGCGCGCCAACTGCGCGGCGCGGCATAAGTCGCC
>JAKANG010000108.1 GCA_021812505.1 Pseudomonadota bacterium | reverse complement strand
CAGGCCGATCATCATGTCGAAATCGAACCTCTGGCGCCGGCCCTGGAACTGGGCTTCGTCGACCAGCCGCACCCGCGCGTCCACCCCGATGCGGCGCAGCAGGCCCGAGTAATAAAGGGCGAGCCGCTCCTGCTCGCGATCGTTGACGAGGATTTCGAAGCCGAGCTTCTGGCCGTCGCGGGTCAGCGCGCCGTCGCGCAAGGTCCAGCCGGCCTGTTCGGCGAGATCGAGCGCTTTTTTCGCCAGTTCGCGGTCGCGGCCCGTGCCGTCGGAGCGCGGCGGCGTCCATGTTCCGTCGAGAATGTCCTCGCGCACCGCGTCGGGGTAGGGCGCGAGCAGCGCGCGCTCGGCCGCGCTGGCGGGCCGCCGCGACGAGGAGAGCGCGGATTCGTCGAAGAAGCTCTTGGTGCGCGTATAGAGCCCGGAATAGAGATTGGCGTTGAGCCATTCGAAGTCGAACATGGTCGCCAGCGCCTCGCGAAGGCGCGGGTCCTTGAAGATCGGGCGGCGGGTGTTGAAGGCGAAGCCGCGCAGGCCCTTGGGCCCGCCGAGCGGCAGGGATTCCACGATGACCCGGCCGTCGCGCCGGGCGGCGAAATCATAGCCGCCGACCCAGCGGTGCGGATCGGTTTCCTCGCGATAGTCGATCAGGCCCGCCTTGAAGGCCTCGAACAGGCTGTTGTCGTCGCGCCCGTAATCGAACACGACCTCGTCGAAATTATAGAGCCCGCAATTGATCGGCAGGTCGCGGCCCCAATAATCGGGGTCGCGGCGCAGGACGAGCCTTTCGCCCGGCTTGACCTCGGCGACCTTGTACGGCCCCGAGCCGAGCGGAATGGCGAGGCCGTCGTCCACGAAGCGTTTTTCGGTCATGACGTGGGCGGGCAGCACGGGCATGATCGCCAAGATCAGCGGCAGCTCGCGGTCGTCGGCGCCGGCGAGATCGTAGCGCAAGGTGTGGTCGTCGACGGTCTCGATCGAGCGCACGAGGCCATAGGCGGCGCGTTGCTGCGGGCGGCCCCTGGCCTTGAGCAGGTTGAAGGAAAAAACGACGTCGCGGGCGGTGATCGGCGCGCCGTCGGAAAAATGGGCCTTCGGATTGAGCCGGAAGACGACGTAATCGCGGGCGTCGTCGGTTTCGACCGATTCGGCGACCAGCCCGTAAAGGGTGAAAGGCTCGTCGTAGGACCGGGCCATCAGACTTTCATAGACCGGGCCGGCGAGGCCCGCCGCCGAATCGCCGGCGTTGATCCCGTAGGGGTTGAGATTGTTGAAGACGCCCAGTTCGCCGAGGTGAATCGTTCCGCCCTTGCGCGCGTGGGGGTCGGCGTAGGGCAGGCAGGCGAAGCCGGGGGACAGCGCCGGCTCGCCCTGCATGGCGATGGCGTGGCTGATTCGGCCCGGCGCCTCTTGCGCGCGCAAACCGCTTTGGGCGCGCGGAGGGCTCTGGCCGGCGAGAAATAGCGCGAGCCCGACGAAAAGGAGCGGGCGTCGCGCGATGAATATCGGCCGCATGGCGCAATGTTAAAAGAAAATGACGATCCGCGCGCCTGTCTTCCCGCGCGGCGCCCAAGAAAATCGCTGACTCGCAGGATTTCCCGGCTGGAAAATCATGGGCGAAGGCGATATGTAGGCGCGGTCAATCTCTCGCCTCAATTGGGGGCGAAGAGCACGCTGCTTCGCTCCGTGGGGCGAAAAAGAATTTACTCGCTCGTCGTGAGCCGCGTGTCGCGGCTCAGCTGAAAGGATTTCGGATGTCGATCTCTTCGTCCCGCTTTGGCGCCGCTCTGGTGGCGGGCGCGCTTCTTCTCGGTTCCGCGCCGGCTTTCGCCCAGGCGCCGGGCGCGCCTGGCGCTCCGGTCGGGGCGCCCGGCGGCGCGCCGCAGGGGCCGGTGAAGGTCGACCTCATTCCAACCCAGGCCGACTGGACCAAGGTTTGCGGCCACGACAACGCCGCCAACAAGGACATCTGCTACACCACGCGCGATTTCGGCGCCCAGAAGGACCAGCCGCCGGTTCTGGCCCTCGCGGTTTATGACATCAAGGGCGACGACACCCGCATGATCCGCTTCCTGATGCCGGTCGGCCTGATGCTGCGCCCGGGCTTCCGCTTCTCGGTGGACAAGGGCCCGGTTACCGAAGGCGCCTTTGAAATCTGCTTCCCCAACGGTTGTTTCGCCGAGGCCAAGGTCAAGAAGGACGTGATCGACGCCGCCAAGAAGGGCCAGACCATGACGGTCGTGGTCAAGAACCAGGCCAATGCGGAAGTCATCTTCAACCTGCCGCTGGAGGGCTTCGGCAAGGCCTTCGACGGCCCGGCGATCGACCCCAAGGTCCTCGCTGAGCAGCAGAAGAAACTGGCCGACGAGCTGCAGAAGCGCGCCGAGGAAGAGCGCAAGAAGCTTCAGCAGCAGCAGGGTGGCGCCGCCGCTCCGGCTGCGCCTGCCGCGCCGGCGGCTCCGGCCGCCCCCGCCGCGCCCGCGAAGAAATAATCCAAGGCGCATCGCTTGGACTAACGCGCGGCCTTGTGGCCGCGCGTTTTTGTTTAAGGACGCGCAACTGTCGCGGATTGGGCGGGGCTCAGTTGAGGACGCGCTTGCGGCGCACATACTGGCCCGTATCCGAGCGCATGAAGGTTTCGTCGATCTGGGGATTGCGGAACGGCGCGCCGGACTCGTCGCGTTCGAGATTCTGTTCGGACACATAGGCCATATATTCGGTGTCCGAATTTTCGGCGTAGAGATGGTAGAACGGCTGGTCCTTGGCCGGGCGCACTTCCTCGGGGATCGAGAGCCACCATTCCTCGGTATTGGCGAAAACGGGGTCGATGTCGAAGATCACGCCGCGGAACGGGTATTTGCGGTGCTTGACGACCTCGCCGATGCCGAATTTCGCCACGCGCGGTTTCATTTCGTGGTCCCGTCATGCCGATTGGGTGAAAAGGCTTTCACAAGCTGGCATGCGAGTCAATTCAGGCCCGGGAGGGTTCGCTTTGCGATTGGGCGGGAGCGATCGTCGGCCGAAACGCTGTTCTCCGGCGCGGAATGGACTCTGGCGGAAGTAACGCTCGGCGCCGGCAATGGATGTTCAAGCTTGCTTCGCAGGCGCTGGCGACGACGAAACGAATCGATCTGGGCTGGCGGGATTTGGGAAATGTCTGCGTCGCGCCTTCGCAATCGGCCTCGGGCGCTTCCGGCGCCGTGCCTTTTTGGAGGCGTGCGGAAAAGCGTGAAACCCCGGCCGCCCGGCGACCGGGAAGCCATCGGCGCCCTCCGGCTCTATGTCCCGATGGGATGCAAATCCGCCAAAAAAGAGCGTCCTTCCTTCAGGCAATGACGCTCACACATCCCCGCCTATATCCGATGTTCGAACCGGGCGATCAAATCGTCGAGGCGTTCCATCGCGGCGCGCACGAAAATGACCGACAGCCTGGCGCGGGCGAGTTTGTCGAAGGAAAGGCCGGCGACGCGATAGATCGCGAATATTCGGTCCAACTCAGCGTCCACGCGCAAACGAAGGGCGGTTAGTCGGTCTTCGTCCGGGTCGGGGAAAAGGGTTTCGAATTCGGCGTCGCTCAACGAGGCGCCGGCGCGCGCGAACGCCAGTTCAGTGTCGATGAGGTCCATGTTCATTCTAGTTGTTTCCTCGTGGCCTGGCGTTCGGGGAGAGTGCGGCGGACGGATGCGCCGCAACCGCGCGGCGGCGCGGCGCGGGATCGCGCGCGAAAACGGCGGTCTCTGAAAATCCCGGATTGGGCATGGCGGCTGTGCCAAAACGAAGCGCTTGCGCCGTTTTGGCGCCGACCCTGCGGCGTGGCGCAGGATCGACCGATTCATGACAAGAACGGCGCCAGCTCCGATGCGGCGAAATTCAACTCGCGCCTGGCTTTTGCGGGCGATGTTGGCCGCACGGTCGGCCGCACGCGCAACGCCGCCATCGCCAGCGCGCTGGCGTTCCAACTCTTCTTGGGGGTGGCGGGCGCTTTATCTGGCGGCGCGCCTTCCGTGGCGGCCGTCGGGTCTGGGCCGATCTTCGGGCCCCAGAGAAATGGCGCTGGTCGAGGATATCTCCGCCCGACGGGCGCGATGGGAGATGCGGTTTGCGCCGCTGCGCGGTCCCGTGGTCGATTGCAACCTGGCCGATGGGGGCGGGCAGAAGCCTCAATCAGTCGGCGAGGGGCGGCCGTCCCATGCGAGATCGTCGCCGGCCTGACCATGGGCTGGACCGGTCGCGCCGCCTTGTGTGTCGGGCGGCGCGACCGGGCGAGAGCTCAGAAGCCGTAAAGGGCGGCGTATGCAGGGTCCTTGGCGGCGACCTGGCGGGCGAGGTCGACGATGACCTTGGCCTGTTTCCAGGTCGCATCGTCCTGCATCTTGCCGTCGATCATGGCGACGCCGGAGCCGTCGGGCATGGCTTCGAGGATCTTTTTGGCGAAAGCCACGTCCTTCGGATCGGGCGAGAAGACCTTCTTGGCGAGCGCGATCTGGTTGGGATGGAGCGACCAGGCGCCGGCGCAGCCCATGAGGAAGGCGTTGCGGAACTGGACCTCGCAGGCGGCGAGGTCGGCGATGTCGCCGAACGGTCCATAAAAGGCCTTGATCCCGGCGGAGGCGCAGGCGTCCACCATCTTGGCGATGGTGTAATGCCAGAGATCCTGCTGATAGACCGCGCGCGCGGAGGCGGGGTCGGCGCCGGGGTCGGCCAGAACCTTGTATTCGGGATGGCCGCCGCCGACGCGGGTCGTCTTCATGGCGCGCGAGGCGGCGAGATCGGCCGGGCCGAGGCTCATGCCATGCATGCGCGGCGAGGCGAGGGCGATCTCCTCTACATTCTTCACGCCTTCGGCGGTCTCCAGAATGGCGTGGATCATGATCGGCTTCTTGACGCCATGCTTCGCTTCGAGCTGGGCGAGGAGCTGGTCGAGATAATGGATGTCCCAGACGCCTTCGACCTTGGGCAGCATGATGACGTCGAGCTTGTTGCCGATCGCGGCGACGATTTCGGTCACGTCGTCGAGCAGCCATGGCGAATTGAGGCAGTTGACCCGGGTCCACAGGCCGGTCGAGCCAAAATCATTGGCGAGGCCCATTTCGATGAAGCCCTTGCGCGCGGCCTCCTTGGCGTCGGCGGGAATCGCGTCCTCGAGATTGCCCAGAATGACGTCGGCGGTCGGAATCATGTCGGCCATCTTGGCGCGCACCTTTTCGAGATGCGGCGGCACGAAATGGATCATCCGCTCGACGCGAACCGGCAATTCGCGAAAAGGCGCGGGCGCGCCGATGGCCAAAGGCTCGTAGAATTTGCGAGGGCTCTTGTTCATGAACAGACTCCGGATTGTCGGCCTGCGTCTATGACAATTCCCGCCGCGCAACAATTGAACTATTTCCCGTTACGGCCCAAAATTCAGAGATGCGCGACAACGATTCCGACCCGATCGAACTGCTGACGCCCGCCGAGATGGGTTTGGCGGATTCGCTGACCATCGCGGCCGGAACGCCCGGCTACAGCCTGATGCTGCGCGCGGGGAAAAATGTCGCTTCCGCGGCCGCCGACATGCTGCGCGCGGGCGAGGGGCGGCGGGTCGCGATCTATTGCGGGCCGGGCAACAATGGCGGCGACGGCTATGTCGCGGCGCGGGCGCTACGCGAGCAAGGTTTCGACGTCGCGCTCGGCGCTCTCGGCGATCCCCAGGAATTGCGCGGCGACGCGGCGCAGGCTTTTGCCGAATGGGCGGGGGAGGTCGCGCCGGCCGAGGCGCTCGATCCGCGCGCGTTCGACCTCGTGATCGACGCACTGTTCGGCGCCGGCCTGTCGCGGCCGCTCGATGGCGCGGCGCTCGCGCTGGTGCGGCGCATCAACGCCTCGGGAACGCCGGTTCTCGCGGTGGATGTGCCCTCCGGCCTCGACGGCGCCAGCGGCGCGATCGGTCCGGATTGCGCGCAGGCGCGGGAAACCGTCACCTTCTTCCGGCTCAAGCCAGGCCATCTGCTGACGCCCGGGCGC
>JAKANG010000107.1 GCA_021812505.1 Pseudomonadota bacterium | reverse complement strand
GCATCGCCTATCGCCTTGTGAAGCGCCAGAGCCAGGAAGACCCGAATGTGTGGGTCGCGCTCGGCCCGGCCGCCGCCCCGGTCTACGCTTCGCGCTGACCCTTTCGGAACGATAGAAGGAAAGCCCCGCTTCGGCGGGGTTTTCTTTTGAGATTTTTCTCCATGCGCATTATGACCGCGCCCTGAGCCGGAGTTGTTTCGCTTGCGCGTGGATCTGTTCGATTTCGACCTTCCCGAAGACCGCATCGCCTTGCGGCCCGCCGAGCCGCGCGATAGCGCGCGGATGCTGGTCGTGGCGCCGCAGGGCTTGAGCGATTCTTCGGTTCGTGACCTGCCGAACTTCTTGCGCAAGGGCGACGTGATGGTCGTCAATGACGCCAAGGTCATTCCGGCGCAATTGTTTGGCTGGCGGCGGCGCGGCGAGGCAGTCGCGCGGATCGACGCCACATTGCACAAGCGCGAGGACGCCTCGCATTGGCGGGCCTTCGTGCGGCCCGCGAAAAAGTTGAAGCTGGGCGAGAAGGTCGTTTTTGGAGAGCCCGGCGAGGGAGCGGCGTGCCAGGCGGGCGCGCTCTGGGCCGAGGTGAAGGAAAAGGACGAAGGCGAAGCGCTTTTGTCGTTCAATCTCTCCGGCCCCGCGCTCGACGACGCCATTTTCGCCCTCGGCCACATGCCCCTGCCGCCCTATATCGCCGCGCGCCGCGCCGAGGACGCCAGCGACGCCCGCGATTACCAGACGCTATTCGCCGACAGGAGCGGCGCGGTCGCCGCGCCGACGGCGGGGCTGCATTTCACGCCCGAACTCGTGGAATCTGTCCTCAAGGCGGGCGCGACCATCGAGAAGGTGACGCTGCTGGTCGGCGCGGGAACCTTCTTGCCGGTCAAGGCGGAGGACACCGCCGATCACCGGATGCATTCCGAATGGGGCGAAATCCCCGCTGAGGTCGCCGCGCGGCTCAATGCGGCGCGGGCGGCGGGCGGGCGCATCGTCGCCGTTGGCACGACCTCCTTGCGCATCCTCGAAAGCGCCGCTGATCCATCGGGCGAAATCAAATCCTTCGCCGGCGACACCGCGATCTTCATCACGCCGGGTTACGCCTTTCGCGCGGTGGATGTCCTGATGACCAATTTCCACCTGCCGCGCTCGACGCTCTTCATGCTGGTCAGCGCCTTCGCGGGGCTCGACCGCATGAAGGCCGCCTACGCCCATGCGATCGAACACGGCTACCGCTTCTATTCCTACGGCGACGCCTGCCTGTTGCTACGCCGCTGACGGCTTGCGCCAGCCGCCCCATTTCCGGGCGAGGCGCGCCCTGGCTGGCGGATGGACGTTGAGCTTTTCGAGATCGCCCTTCGCATGGGCGACGAGGACGGGATCGACGATCCGATTCCACAGCGGCGGAATGAGGGTGATCAGGCTCATGCCTGCATAGCCGGTCGGCAGTTGCGGCGCCTCCTCGAAATGGCGCAAAGCCTGATAATGGCGCATCGGATGGGCGTGATGGTCTGAATGGCGCGGCAGGTGATAGAGCATGATGTTCGTCGCCAGATGGCTCGAATTCCATGAATGGCGCGGCTCGCAGGGCAGGTAGCGGCCATCCTCGCGCTTGGCGCGCAACAGGCCGTAATGCTGGACGTAATTGACCATTTCCAGCATGGTCAGGCCGATAAAGCCTTGCAGGACCAGCCAGGGCAACGCGCTCCAGCCGAGCCAGGCGACGAGCGCGCCGAACAGAAGCGGCGTCACGGTCCAGGCGGACAGCACGTCGTTGCGCCAGCTCCAATGCGATTTGCCGCGCCGAGCAAAACGCTCCTTTTCCAGCGTCCAGGCTTCCTTGATACCGCCGATCAGGGTGCGCGGGAAATAGACATAGAAATTCTCGCCCATGCGCGCCGAGGAGAAATCCTCTGGCGTCGCCGCCCAGACATGGTGCCCGCCGTTATGCTCGATGGTGAAATGGCCGAAGAAGGTGGGGGCGAGGACGAATTTCGCCAGCCAGCGCTCCAGATTCGCGGGCTTGTGGCCGATCTCATGGGCGTTGGTGATCGCGATGCCGTTGGCGATGCCGAGCGTCGCGGCGAGCCCCACCGAGTTGATCGCGTCGAGCCCGCCATGGACCAGCATCCAGGCGCTCCAGAGCAGCGAGGCATATTGGATCGGCATGACGAGGTCCGCGACCCAGCGGTAATAGGGCTCGCTTTCGACCGCCGCGATTTCGGACACCGCGTAATTCGACTTGTCCACGCCGACGACCATGTCGATCACGACGACGCCGAGAATGAAAAGGGGGCCGAACCAGTAGAACAGCGGCAGCCCGGTCGCCCTGACGAGAAGATAGCCGAAGACAGGCAGGGCCGGAGGAATGAAACCGAACAGCCAGAGCCAGCGCTTGGCTCCATACATGCTGCTGTCGCGGCTGGGCAGAAAGCTTTCGATGGGGCTCACGGCGCGCTCCGATGGCGTGAAAATCCTTGCTAGTCCGCTCTTTAGCGAAGGCGGTGCGGCCGGATTGTTGCGGTTAATACAATTTAAACAAAAAATCCGGGGGATTTTGAAGTTTGATCCCGAGTGCGACAAAACGCCGAAACTTGAAGAATAAGAAAAATCTACGAGAAAATCGGTGAAACGGCCCATGTTTCCAGGTCGTGAGGCTCTTGCCTGCGCGCGCGCGATCGCGATGCTTGAGGCGCCGTTCGGTCTTGAGCCGCAAGAGTCGGGGCGGAATTTCCACGATCAGAAAGGATCGGCCATGTCGAAATTCTACTCGGAGAGGCATCGCGCCCTGCAGGACAGGTTCGATTCGCGCCGCATGGCCGATCTGATGGAAAACAACATTGTCCATCATGAATTCGAGGAGCACGAGAGCGCGTTCATTCAGTCGTTGGACATGTTCTTTCTCTCGACCATCGATGTGGCGGGCCGGCCCACCGTTTCCTACAAGGGCGGCGCGCCAGGCTTCGTAAGGGTCATCGGCCCCTCGGCCCTGGTCTTTCCCTGGTACGACGGCAACGGCATGTATTATTCGGCGGGGAATCTGATGAACATGGCGCAGGTCGGCCTGCTGTTCATCGATTTCGTGACGCCCAACCGCCTGCGCGTTCAAGGCGCGGCGGAAGCGGTCTTCGAGCATCCGCTTCTCGAACTCTATCCAGGCGCGGAATTTCTGGTCAGTGTCGCGGTCGACGCGATCTGGGTCAATTGCCCGCGCTATATCCATCGCCACGAGAAGCTCGGGCTCTCGAAATATGTGCCGCAGCCGGAAGCGCAGGCGCCGCTGCCCGGCTGGAAGCGGCTGGATATCGTGCAGGACGCCATACCGGCGCGCGATCGGGATCGGGTCGCCGGCGCCGGAGGAGAGCTTTCAATGGAAAGCTATGCAGAACTGATCGCCAAAGGCGAAGGCTGACGAGGGGGCCGCGATGGCGGCAAAGGGACTTTCCCCGGCGGCGCGCTTTGACTAGTTTGCGCTGCCGCCGCCCAAGCCGAGATTCCCGCGCCCATGTCCGTGACCGTTCCTTTTTACATCACCACAGCCATTCCCTACGCCAATGGCGCGCCCCATATCGGCCATGCCTATGAGCGCATCGCCACCGACGCCTTCGCGCGATTCAACCGCCTCGACGGGCGCGACACCCTGTTCGTGACAGGCATGGACGAGCACGGCCTGAAGATGCAGCAGACGGCGGCGCGCGAGGGCCTTGACCCCCAGGCGCTCGCCGACCGCACGGCGGCGCAGTTCCAGGCCATGGGCGAAAAGCTCAACGCGCTCGCCGACGACGTCGTGCGCACGACCCAGGCGCGCCACAAGGCGTGCGTGCAGGAAATCTGGCGGCGGATGGCGGCCAAGGGCGACATCTATCTGTCGAAATATTCCGGCTGGTATTCGGTCCGCGACGAAGCCTATTACGATGAGAGCGAGCTGACCCAGAATCCGGAGGGCAAGAAATTCGCGCCAACCGGCACGCCGGTCGAATGGGTCGAGGAGGAGAGCTATTTCTTCCGGCTCTCGGCCTATGGCGAGAAGTTGCTGGCCCACTACGAGGCCAATCCGGATTTCATCACGCCGGAGAAATACCGCAACGAGATCGTGGCCTTCGTGAAGCGGGGCCTGAATGACCTTTCGATCAGCCGCACGACCTTTGACTGGGGCATTCCCGTGCCCGGCGACGAGCGCCATGTCATGTATGTCTGGGTGGACGCCCTGACCAATTACCTGACGGCGACCGGCTGGTTCGAGGGCGGCGCGCGGAAAAAATACTGGCCGGCAGACGCCCATGTCATCGGCAAGGACATCACCCGCTTCCACGCGATCTTCTGGCCGGCCTTCCTGATGTCGGCGGACGTGCCCTTGCCGAAGCAGATCGTCGTCCACGGCTTTCTGTTCAACCGCGGCGAGAAAATGTCGAAATCGGTCGGCAATGTCATCGACCCGATGGCTCTCGCCGATCATTACGGCGTGGACGCCCTGCGCTATTTCTTCCTGCGCGAGGTGCCCTTCGGCCAGGACGGCAATTATTCGCACGAGGCCATCGTCCAGCGCATCAACGCCGATCTCGCCAACGACCTCGGCAATCTGGCGCAGCGCTCGCTGTCGATGATCGCCAAGAATTGCGGCGCGCGCGTTCCGGAAGCTGGCGAGACCCAGGCGCCGGACGCCGAAATGCTGGCCAAGGCCTATGGCGCGGTCGCAGCGGTTCGCGCGGCGATGCAAGCCTTTCTGCCGCATCAGGCCTTGGCCGAGATCTGGGCGGTGGTCGGCGACGCCAACCGCTATTTCGCGGGGCAGGAGCCCTGGAAGCTCGGCAAGAGCGACCCGGCGCGCCGCGACGCCGTCCTGTTCACGACCATCGAGACGCTGCGCGTCGTCGGCATAATGTGCCAGCCCTTCATTCCGGAGGCGGCGGGAAAATTGCTGGACCTGCTCTCTGTTCGCGCCGACGAGCGCGCCTATGTCTATGCGAGGCCGGAACATCGGCTGTTCGCGGGGACGGACCTGCCGCAGCCGGCGCCGATCTTCCCGCGCTATGTCGAGCCGGAAGCCGCCGAGGAAAAGACGAAGTAATGTTGATCGACACCCACTGCCATCTGGATTTTCCCGAACTCGCCCAGGACCGCGCCGGCGTGCTCGCCCGCGCCCGCGCCGCCGGGGTGCGGCGGATGGTCACCATCTGCACCGAGATCGAGAAATTCCCGGCGATCCGCGAGATCGCGGAAGGCGACGAAAATATCTATTGCTCGGTCGGCACCCATCCCAACCATGCGCTGGACGAGCGGGAGTTTTCAGCGGCGGAGATCGCGGAACTGGCGGCGCATGAGAAATGCGTGGCGATCGGCGAGGCGGGGCTCGATTATTATTACGACCGCGCGCCGCGCGACCTCGCCCATCGCGTGTTCCGCGCCCATATCGAAGCCGCGCGCCAGACCGGCCTGCCGCTGGTGATCCACACCCGCGACGCCGACGAGGACATGGCGGCGATCCTCGCCGAGGAAATGGCCAAGGGCCGGTTCAAGGCCCTGCTGCATTGTTTCTCGTCCAGCCGGGCGTTGGCGGAAAAGGGCGTGGAGCTGGGGCTCTACGTCTCCTTCTCGGGAATCGTCACCTTCAAGAATTCGCAGGAATTGCGCGATATCGCCCGGGACGTGCCGCTTGAGCGCATTCTTGTCGAGACCGACGCGCCCTTCCTCGCGCCGACGCCTCATCGCGGCAGGACCAACGAGCCAGCTTTCGTCGCGGACACGGCCAGGCTTCTGGCGCAGGTCAAGGGCGTGACGCCAGAGAAACTGGCTGAAGTGACTACGGCCAACGCCCTGGCGTTGTTTGATAAAATGCCGGCGCTCCCTGCATGACGCTCGACATTACGATCCTGGGTTGCGGCTCCTCGGCGGGCGTCCCGCGCGTGGCGCAGGGCTGGGGCGAATGCGATCCCAATAATCCGAAGAACCGCCGCCGGCGCTGCGCGATTCTCGTGGAGAAGCGCGGCGAGCGCGAGCCGACGCGGCTGCTGGTGGACGCCGGCGCCGACCTGCGCGAGCA
>JAKANG010000106.1 GCA_021812505.1 Pseudomonadota bacterium | reverse complement strand
TCAGAACGATGTTTTTTTAAGAATCTGAACTGGATTTCTTCACTTCGTTCTTAATGACGACAGATTGTTTTAATTTTTAATGGCATGCGTTTGCCCTGCAGTTGCAATATTTTCGAAGAAATGATCTCCAATGTTATTTAGAAAATAAATAATGCGGTAAAACAATGAATTAGCTGAGCGCGTTCGACTCCATGACTTGCGAACGCGCTCCAGAAGACAGGCGACAGGGCGCGCCCCCTCCCGCGGCCGGAAACGGCATGACAGGCGCGCTCAGAGTGGCAGGCCGGAACGCCCCTTTCCGGCCTGCCGACTTTTATCGAAGAATCGATTAAGCTCCCGACCATGCGCATCCTGATCATCGAAGACGATCCCCAGGCCTCCGCCTATCTGGTCAAGGCCTTTCGCGAAGCCGGCCATATCGCCGATTCGGCCGCCGACGGCATCGCGGGCTATGCGCGGGCGGAAAGCGGCGATTACGACGTGCTGATCGTCGACCGCATGCTGCCCAAGCTCGACGGACTGTCGCTGATCGGCGGATTGCGCGCCCAGAAAATCGACACGCCGGCGCTGATCCTCTCGGCGCTCGGCCAGGTCGACGATCGGGTGAAGGGTCTGCGCGCGGGGGGCGACGATTATCTTGCCAAGCCTTACGCCTTCGCCGAACTGCTCGCCCGCGTGGAGATCCTGGCGCGGCGGCGTGGCGGCGGGTCGGCCGAGGAGACGGTCTATCGCGTCGCCGATCTCGAACTGGACCGGCTCAAGCACAAGGTTTTCCGCGCCGGAAAGGAGATCGTCCTTCAGCCGCGCGAATTCCGGCTGCTGGAATATCTGATGCGCCACGCGGGGCAAGTGGTGACAAGGACGATGCTGCTCGAAAATGTCTGGGACTATCACTTCGATCCGCAGACCAATGTGATCGACGTGCATATCTCCCGCCTGCGGGGCAAGATCGACAAGGGCCAGGACAAGCAATTGCTGCAGACCGTGCGCGGCGCCGGCTATACTTTGCGTGAAGGACTGGCGTGAGAATTTGCCGTTCCGATCCTGATGTTATAGGGATCGCGGCCTCAGCACACAGAGGCCCGCATGAACAGCATCGCGCTTGAAACCGCCCGGAAAAGCGTCGAGATCGAAAAGGCCGGCGTCGCCCTTCTGCGCGCCGCTCTCGATGGCGAACTGGGCGAGGCGCTCGCAAAGGCCATCACGACCATCCGCGCGGCGCGCGGAAAGGTCATCGTCAGCGGCATGGGCAAGAGCGGCCATATCGGGCGCAAGGTCGCCGCGACGCTGGCCTCCACCGGCACGCCCGCCTTTTTCCTGCACCCGGCCGAGGCGAGCCATGGCGATCTCGGCATGGTGACCCAGGACGATGTCGTTCTGGCTTTTTCGTGGTCGGGCGAAACGGCGGAATTGGCCGATCTGATCGACTACGCCAAGCGCTTCGCCATCCCGCTGATCGCCGCCGCCTCGCGGCGCGACAGCGCGCTCGGCCGCGCCGCCGACATCCTGCTCGAACTGCCGCAGGTGGAGGAGGCCTGCCCCAACGGCCTCGCGCCCACCACCTCGACCACCATCCAGCTGGTGCTGGGCGACGCGCTCGCCGTCGCCCTGATCGAGGATCGCGGTTTTTCAGCCCAGGACTTCCGCCTGTTCCATCCCGGCGGCAAGCTCGGCGCGCGCCTGCACAAGGTCGACGATCTGATGCATGCCGGAGACGACATGCCGCTGCTGCCCGAGACCGCGCTCATGGACGAGGTCATCCTCACCATGACCGGAAAGAGATTCGGCTGCGTCGGACTGGTCGACGAGGCAGGCCGGCTCGCCGGGATCATCACCGACGGCGACCTGCGCCGGCACTGGAGCGATCTGCTGCAGCACAAGGCTCCGCGCGAGATCATGACCCGCGCGCCCCTGACCGCATCGCGCGGGACTTTGGCCTCGGCTGCGCTGGAAGTGATGAATCGGCGCAAGATCACCGTCCTGTTCATCGTCGAGGACGGCCGGCCGGTGGGGGTTCTACATATCCACGATCTGCTGCGCGCCGGGGTAGCGTGACGGCTCGTCGCCATTGACGCCGAAGGCCGCGGCGAAAAGCTCCCGCGTATATTTTTCACGCGGCCTGGCGAAAATCTCGTCCGCTGCTCCCTGCTCGACGATCCTGCCGTCGCGCATCACCGCGATGTCGGAGGCGAGCGCCTTCACCACCTTCAGGTCGTGGCTGATGAAGAGATAGGACAGGTTGCGCCTCTCCTGGAGATCGCGCAGGAGATCGACGATCTGGGCCTGGACCGAGCGGTCGAGCGCCGAGGTCGGTTCGTCGAGCACGATGAGTTCGGGATCGAGCGCGAGCGCCCGGGCGATGGCGATACGCTGGCGCTGGCCGCCGGAAAATTCATGGGGATAGCGGTCCATGGTCACCGGGTCGAGGCCGGTGTCGGCCAGCGCCCGGGCGACGATGGCGCGGCGCTCCGGCGCCGCCAGGCCCCTGTTCTGGATCAGCAGACCCTCTTCCACGATTTCGGCGACGGAAAGGCGCGGCGACAGCGAGCCGTAGGGGTCCTGGAAGACGATCTGCATTTCCTTTCGCAGCGGCCGCATCTCGCGCGAGGACAGGCCGTCGATATTGCGGCCGAGATAAAGGATCGGCCCGTCCGAACGGATCAGGCGCAGCAGCGCGAGGCCGAGCGTGGTCTTGCCGGAGCCGGATTCGCCGACCAGCGCCAGCGTCTGTCCCTTGCGCAGGGCGAGCGACACGCCGTCCACCGCCTTCACATAGTCCGACGCGCGGCCCAAAAACCCTTTTTTGATTGGAAACCAGACTTTGAGATTCGTGGTCGCCAGCACTTCCCGCGCCTTCGGATCGGCCGGCGGCGCGGCGCCGCTCGGCTCGGCGGCGATCAGCATTTTTGTGTAATCATGGCGCGGCGCGGTGAAAATTTCTTCCGTACGCCCGGTCTCGACCACCCGGCCGAGCTTCATCACCGCCACCTCGTCGGCCATGCGGCGCACGATGCCGAGATCGTGGGTGATGAAAAGAATAGCCATGTTGTGCCTCTTCTGCAGGTCGCGCAGAAGGTTCAGGATCTGCGCCTGGACGGTGACGTCGAGCGCGGTGGTCGGCTCGTCGGCGATCAAAAGGTCTGGATTGTTGGCGAGCGCCATGGCGATCATCACACGCTGGCGCTGGCCGCCCGAAAGTTCGTGGGGAAAGGCGTCGAGCCTTCTCTCGGCGTTTTGCAGACCGACTTCATTCAGGAGTTCGAGCGTCCGGAAGCGGCGCTTTTCGCGCGAGGCCACCCCGTGAACCTCGAGAATTTCGCCGATCTGCCGCTCGATCCTGTGCAGCGGATTGAGCGAGGTCATCGGCTCCTGGAACACCATGCCGATCCGCGCGCCGCGCACCGCGCGCAAGGCGGCCTCGTTGGCCTGCAACAGGTCGCGGCCGTGGAAGAAGATTTTCCCGCCGAGAATTTTCGCCCCCGGCGCCAGCAGGCGGACCACCGACAAGGCCGTGACCGATTTGCCCGAGCCGGATTCGCCGACGAGGCCAAGCGTGCGACCGCGCTCCAGCCGCAGCGAGACATTATCGACCGCGAGCGTTTCGCCGCCGGTCGGCCCGAAACCGACCGAAAGACCGCGGATGTCCAGCAGAGGCGCGTCGGAGGCCATTAAAATCCCTTTCGCGGATCGAAGGCGTCGCGCAAAGCTTCGCCGATGAAAACCAGCAGCGAAAGGGTGGCGGCCAGCGTCGCGAAGCCCGACAGGCCGAGCCAGGGCGCCTGGAGATTGCTCTTCCCCTGCAACAAAAGCTCGCCGAGCGAAGGCGAGCCCGGCGGCAGGCCAAAGCCGAGAAAATCGAGCGAGGTCAGGGTGGTGATCGAGGAACTGAGAATGAAGGGCAGGAAGGTCAGCGTCGCCACCATGGCGTTGGGCAGCACATGCTTGATCATGATCTTGCGGTCGGGCAGCCCCAGCGCCCGCGCCGCGCGCACATAGTCGAAATTGCGGGCGCGCAGGAATTCGGCGCGCACGACATGGACCAGACTGACCCAGGAAAAGGCGAGCAGGATGAACAGCAGCACGAAGAAACTGGGCGTCACGATGGCCGAAAGGATGATCAGCAGATAGAGGCTCGGCAGCGACGACCAGATTTCGATGAAGCGCTGGAACAGGAGATCGGTCCAGCCGCCGAAATAGCCCTGGATCGCGCCAGCGGTGACGCCGACGACCGAGGATATCCCGGCGAGCAGCAGGCCGAACAGCACCGAAATGCGGAAGCCATAGATCAGCCGCGCCGTCACGTCGCGGCCCTGGTCGTCGGTGCCGAGCCAGTTCCATTCGATCTGGCGGCAATTCTTCGCCGGCTCGCCCGCAAAAGTCTTGCCCTGCGCGCATTGCGCCTTGGTCAGCGACCAGGTCGGCGGCGAGGGCGCCGGGACGGGCAAGGCGAGATTATGGGTGTCGTAGGAATAGCGCACCGGCGGCCAGATCAGCCAGCCATGGGACTCGATTTCCTTGAAGATGACCGGATCGCGATAATCGGTCTCGGCGAGGAAGCCGCCGAATTTTTCTTCCGGGTAATTGACGAAGACGGGAAAGAGCAGCTCGCCCTTGTAATAAGCGAGGATCGGCTTGTCATTGGCGATGAATTCCGCGCCGAGCGACAGGACGAAGGCGATAAGGAAGAACCAGAACGAGAAATAGCCGCGCTTGTTGCGCTTGAAAGCGTCGAAGCGGCGCCTGCTGATCGGGGAGAGCGTGAACATCAGGTCTCCCGCGTTTCGAAATCGATGCGCGGATCGATCCACGCATAGGTGAGGTCGGAGATCAGATTGATGACGAGGCCGAGCAGAGCGAAAATATACAAATTGGCGAAAACCACCGGATAGTCGCGATTGAGCGTCGATTCGAAGGACAGCAACCCTAGTCCATCCAGCGAAAAAATCGTCTCGATCAGCAGCGATCCGGTGAAAAAGGCCGAGAGGAAGGCGCCGGGAAAGCCGGAAATCACGATCAGCATGGCGTTGCGGAAGACATGGCCATAAAGTACGCGGCGCTCGGTCAGGCCCTTCATCCGCGCGGTGACGACATATTGCTTGCGAATCTCGTCGATGAAGGCGTTTTTGGTCAGAAAGGTCGTGGTGGCGAAGGCGCCCAGCGTCAGCGCCAAGACCGGCAGGACGATATGCCAGAGGTAGTCCTTGATCTTGCCGAACAGGGTGAGTTGGGCGAAATCGTCGGAGGTCAGCCCGCGCAGCGGGAAAATCTGCCAGAACGAGCCGCCCGCGAAGAGCACGATCAGCAATATCGCGAAAAGAAAACTCGGGATGGCGTAGCCGACGATGATGACGCCCGAAGTCCAGATATCGAAAGCCTCGCCCTCATGGCGCGCCTTGGCGATACCGAGCGGGATCGAGATCATGTAGGACAGGAAGGTCATCCACAGGCCGAGCGACATGGACACCGGGAGCTTTTCCTTGATCAGACGAAGCACCGGCTCGTCGCGGAAATACGAGCGGCCGAAGTCGAATGTCGCGTAATGGCTGATCATCAGCCAGAAGCGCTCCAGCGGCGGCTTGTCGAAGCCGAACTGCTTTTCCAGCTCCTTGATGAATTTCGGGTCGAGGCCCTGGGCGCCGCGATATTTGCCGGAATACTCCGCCGCCGCGCCGCCGCGCCCGGCGGCGATCACGCTGTTGGCGCCGCCGAAGCGCGCGGTCGCGCCCATGTCCTGCCCCTGAATCTGCGCCAGAACCCGCTCGACCGGCCCGCCGGGCGCGAATTGCACAATCACGAAGGAAAGAGCGAGAATCCCGAACAGGGTCGGGATCATCAGCAGGATCCGGCGGGCGATATAGGCCGTCATCAGCCCTTGGCCTTCGTCGCCGCCGCTTTTTCAGCGTCCCACCACCACAGGGAGGAAATGCCGAGATCGAGTTTCGGCGTCTCCTTGGGCCGGCCGAAGAAATTCCAGGCGGCGATGCGCCGGTTTGGCGAATACCAGTTGGGAATCCAGTAACGCCCGGCGCGCAGGACGCGGTCCAGCACC
>JAKANG010000105.1 GCA_021812505.1 Pseudomonadota bacterium | reverse complement strand
GCGAGATTGTATGGCTGATGCAGGGGCGCGAGAGGCTCGAGGGCCTTGAGCGCCGCGAAATTTTCCGCCGTCACCAGAATGGGCTGGGAAAAATTCGGGCCGCCATGGACGACCCGATGGCCGACGCCGACGACATTCGATCCGGACAGCGCCCCGTCCATCCAGTCGAGCACTGCGGAGAGCGCCATCCGATGGTCGATCCTGGCGTGGGTCTGATCGAGTTCGAATTCGGCCTTTTCGCCGCCGGTCTTTTTCGCCGAAAAGGTCGCCCGGCCTCCAATCCCGTCGATCTGGCCGAGGGCGAGCGGCGTCAGCTTGCCCTCGGCAATCTGCTGCGCCGAGAATTTCACCGACGACGAGCCGGCGTTGATGGTCAGGATGATATCCGCCATGTGACCCCTGTTTCGATGATGTTCCGCGCGGGCTGCGATTATTCGGCGGCGAGCGCCTTGTCCGCCGCGGCGCCCGTGAAGGCCCGGCCGTTCTTGCGCCAGTAGGCGTAGAGCTGGGCCAAGGCGCAAGAGACGAGCCGGGCCTTTTCATTGTCGGCGCGGCTCGTGAGCATGACCGGGGCGGCGGCGCCGACGACGAGGCCGGCGGCCTCGGCATGGGAGACGAAGGTCAGCTCCTTCGCCAGCATGTTGCCCGATTCGAGATTGGGCGCGATCAGGACATTGGCGCGGCCGGCGACCAGCGAGGCGATGCCCTTGGTGCGCGCCGCATCCATGTCGATGGCGTTGTCCATCGCCAGCGGTCCATCGACGAAGCCGCCGCGAATCTGGCCGCGCTCGGCCATTTTCGAGAGCACGGCCGCATCGAGCGTCGAGGCGATCGCCGGATTGATGATCTCGACCGCCGAAAGCACGCCGACCTTGGGCTCGACGCCGCAGGCCAGCGCGAGATCGATGGCGTTCTGGACGATGTCCACCTTGGTCAGCAGGTCGGGCGCGATGTTGATCGCGGCGTCCGAAACGAACAGCAGGTCGTCGAGGGTGAGGGTGTCGAGCACGAAGACGTGGCTGATGCGGCGTCCCGCGCGGAGCCCGCTTTCCTTGGCCACCACCGCCGCGAGCAGGTCGTCGGAATGGAGGTCGCCCTTCATCACGGCGCCCGCCTCGCCCGCGCGAACCATGGCGACGGCCTTGGCGGCCGCGGCGCGGTGGTTCTTCTCGTCGATGACCGTGAACGGCGCGATGTCGGCGCCGAGCTCCTTGGCGGCGGCGGCGATGCGTTGGGGATCGCCGATGAAGATCGGCTCGATCAGGCCCTTTTCCCAGGCCAGCAGCGGCCCGCCGAGCGAATTCTGGTTTTCCGGGCAGACCACCACGGTCTTGAGGCGCGGCAATTGCGCGGCGAGCGCGATGAGGTGCGGGAACTGCTCCTTCTCCTCCAGGATGAGAGGCGGCAGTTCGCGCTCCGGCGTCTCGATCGTTTGCGTCGGCGCATTCACCACCGCCTCGCCCTTGCTGACGGTTTCGCCCTTGTCATTGACGATGAGCGTGTCGAAAACGACGACCGGCTCGGCGCGTTTCTCGCGGCAGGTCACGGTCACTTTCAGCCGGTCGCCGACATGGACGCGGGCCAGGAATTGCAGATCCTGTTCGAGGTAAAGCGTTCCCGGACCGGGAAGAATATTGCCGAGCACCGCCGAAACCAGCGACCCGACCCACATCGACGGCGCGATCGGCGCCGGCGCCGGCCTTGCGCCCTCCTCGCCTGGCAGCATCAGCGGATTGGTGTTGCCCGAGACATGGGCGAAGAGCAGGAGATCGCGGTCGGAACAGACCCGCTCGATCGAGGCCGAATCGCCGACCTGAAGCTGCGCCCAGGTCTTGTTGGTGATGGTTTTCGCCGTCTTCATGGCCGCCTCTCGTCGCGGAGATCGCCCGAAACCTTATCGCGCGCGCCCCGCCGAATCCACTTATTGCGCCGCAATATGACGTCAACAAGATGGCGAGGGGAGGAACGAATCTAGCGCCTCAAATCACCACGGTCAGTTCCTTGGCCGCCCGCGTGACCCCGGTGTAAAGCCAGCGCTCGCGGTTCTCGCGGAAGGCCCAGCTCTCATCGAACAGCACGACCTTGTCCCATTGCGAGCCCTGCGCCTTGTGGACGGTCAGCGCATAGCCATAGTCGAATTCGTCCGATTCCCGGCGTTGGGCGAAGGAAACAGCCTCTTCGTCGCCATTCAGCAGCGCCGGGATCACCCCGACCCGGATCGGCTTAACGCCCGGCGCCTCCTCCGGCGTCAGGCTCATGCGATAGCGCGCGCGGCGCACGCCGGACGCCCGCGCGACCCGGAAGATCGCGCCATTGAGCAGGCCCTTGGTCTTGTCGTTGCGCAGGCAGACGAGTTTTTCGCCGACTTCCGGCAAGGCCTCCCTGAAGCCGAAGATCTCGCGCAGCCTTTTGTTGTAGGCGCGGCGCGTCTTGTTGAGCCCGACCAGCACCTGATCCGCCGTCTTGACCAGATCGGCGTCGATGGCGGAGCGCGGCACGACCCGCATCGCGCCATGGTCGCCGGGCGCCAGCCTTTCCCCGGCCCGGATCCGCATGGAAAGCCGCACGATCGGATTATCCGCCGCCTGGCGATGGACTTCGGTCAGCATCACGTCGGGCGCAGCCTCGGTGAAAAAGCCGCCGCCCTTGACGGGCGGCAATTGCGCCGGATCGCCGAGGACCAGCACCTTCTTGCCGAAGGACAGCAGGTCGCGGCCGAGTTCCTCATCCACCATCGAACATTCATCGACGACGATCAGGCTCGCCCGCGCCGCGGGACTGTCTTCGTTGAGGACGAAGCTCGGCTCCTCGCTGTCGAGGTCCTTGGGCCGGTAGATCAGCGAATGGATGGTGCGCGCCTCGCCGCAGCCTTTTTCGCGCAAAACCAGCGCCGCCTTGCCGGTGAAGGCCGCGAAATGAACCTCGCCATCGACATTTTCGGCGACATGGCGCGCCAGAGTGGTCTTGCCGGTTCCTGCGTAACCGAACATCCGGAAGATCTGGGGGCCGCCCGCCTCCCTGATCCAGTCCGCGACGGCGGCCAAAGCTTTATCCTGCTGCGCGGACCAGTCCATTTTCCCGCCCAATGCCCCGGGCCAGCGCCGCCCGTGATTCGCCAGCGACGTCGTCCGGCGTCGCCGCCGCAAGAACCTTTATAGAACAAAAGCGAAAAAGGCGAGAGCGACGGGACAGGTTCTGAAAAGGCCGCGCAACTTCCTCCGCCTTTGGCGGTTATTCCACGGCACGCGACGAAGGGAGATCGCCATGACCGCCTACAAGATCAAAGTTCTGGAAAACGCCGTCGCCCATAATACGGGCGGGCGCAACGGCCATTCGCAGACCGAGGACGGTTCGGTCAGCGTCGATCTCTCGGTGCGCAAGGGCATGGGCGGCCCCGGCCTGCCCGGCACGACCACGCCCGAACATCTTTTCGCCGCCGGTTACGCCGCCTGTTTCGGCGGCGCGGTCGAATTCGTCGCTTCCCAGCACAAGGTGAAGATCCCGGACGCGAAAGTGACCTGCAAGGTCTCCGTCGGGCCGCGCGACGGCGGCGGCTTCGGCATAGGCGTCGACATGAAGGTCACGGCCAAGAGCCTTCCGACCGCCGAATTGCGCAAGATCGTCGAGGAAGCCCACGAAATGGTCTGCCCCTACAGCCACGCGACGCGCGGCAATATCCCCTTCCATCTGGAGGTCGAGGGCGGCTAGTCCAGCTCCGCCGCCAGCCGCGCGCGAGCGCGCAGCTTTTCCGTCTCGCTCTTGAGCTGGCCGCAGGCGGCAAGGATGTCGCGGCCGCGCGGCGTGCGCACCGGACTGGCATAGCCGGCGTTGAAGACGATGTCGGAGAATTTTTCTATTCGATCCCAATCCGAGCACTCATAGGGCGCGCCGGGCCAGGGATTGAAGGGAATGAGATTGATCTTGGCCGGAATGCCCTTGAGCAGCCGCACCAGTTCGCGCGCCTCGGCCGGAGAATCGTTCACGCCCTTCAGCATCACATATTCGAAGGTGATGCGCCGGGCGTTGGAGGCGCCGGGGTAGTCGCGGCAGGCCTGCAACAGTTCCTTGATCGGATATTTCCTGTTGAGCGGCACGAGCTTATCGCGCAGGTCGTCGCGCACGGCATGGAGCGAGATCGCCAGAGCCGCGCCGGCCTCCGCGCCGAGCCTTTCGATCTCCGGCACCACGCCGGAGGTCGAAACGGTGATGCGTCGCTTCGACAGGGACAGCCCGTCGCCATCCGAAAGAACATCGACCGCGTCGCGGACATTCTCGAAATTATAGAGCGGCTCGCCCATACCCATGAAGACGATGTTCGAGACGGCGCGCACGCCTTCGCCCGAGGGGATCAGGCCATTGTCCGGCGGAGTCAGGCCGGGGAAATCGCCCAGCCTTTCACGCGCGACCACAAGCTGGGCCACGATCTCCTGCGCGGTCAGGTTGCGGACGAGCCTTTGCGTCCCGGTATGGCAGAAGGTGCAATTGAGTGTGCAGCCGACCTGACTCGACACGCACAAAGTGCCGCGATCCGCCTCCGGGATATAGACGCATTCGACTTCCGCGCCCTTGTCGAGCCGATCGACCGGCGGCATGCGGATCAGCCATTTGCGGGTGCCGTCGGCGGAGACCTGCTCCTCGACGACCTCAGGCCGCGCCAGCGAAAAATGCTCTGCGAGCCTCTGGCGCATGGCCTTGGAGACATTGAGCATGACGTCGAAATTTTGCGCGCCCTGAAAATAGATCCAGTGCCAGAGCTGCGACACGCGCATGCGGATCTCACGATCCGGCGTCCCGATCTCGCGCAAGGCGTCGGCCAGTCCGGCGCGCGTCAACCCGGCGAGCGAGGGCTTCGTCGCGGGGAAAACGGCAATCTGTTCAGGCGCGGCCTGTTCCGCCAGACTCATGGCGTCCTTGACTTTTCGGGAGACGTGAAGGCGCTGAATAGCACAAACGCCGCGCCGGGGAAACCGTTGAAATTCAGGCGCAACGCCTCGGTTCGCCTTGCGGCCTCGGGTCGGGGAAGCAGACGTGACATTGCGCCGGTGTCGATAGAGAAGCCGCCGACGCGGAAGCGCGATCGGCCGACGCCTTTGGTCTTTCAATTCGTTTTCGGGACGCCTACAATTTGCAAATCGGGAACCGATTTTTCGGGGGAGCGCCCAAATGCAGAATTGGCGTCGATTTTGGGTAGCTGTTATCGCTCTGACTGTTGCGATGGGCGCGAATTTTTCATCGGCGGCCTATGCCGACAGTGGTTTTGTCCGCTTGTCGGTCGTCAAGGGAGGCTGGTTCATTGGCGCGAACGGCGGGTCGGGCACGCTGACATTTCATGGACGGCGCTATCCTTTGTCGATCGGCGGCGTGGACGCGGGCCTCGTGTTCGGCTTGTCGGAAACGGAATTCTATGGCCGCGTCAGCCACATTCGCAGGCCATCGGATGTCGCAGGCGTTTATGGCGCCGGCGGCGTTGGCGCGGCGCTGGTCCTTGGCGCGCGCGTGATCGCGTTGACCAACGAGAAGGGCGCCCTTTTGGAACTGCAAGGGCGCCAAGTCGGCTTGATCGCCAATGCCGACCTCAGTGGGCTCGTCATTTCGCTGCGTTAAAGGTTGCGCTCTGTTCCGCACAGCGCGGCGAGCTTGCGCGCCGTCGGGGGGCGATTCCGTCGCCCCGCCAGCACCCCCCGCCAAGATTCGGCGGGCGCCGGTCTTTACGAAATCGATTGTGAAGGCGGTTTCTGACCTTCCTGCCGCGCCGCAGACGGTCCGAAAAGTGTCGAATTCCGAATTTTGGCCCGAGCCCGCGTCCGCTCAACTGGCGGACGATGGCTTCCTCGTCCGCCGCCGCGGCGGACCCGCCTTGCGCGTTGGCTCGGGCGGGGTGACGGCGCCGCTCGCCAGGGCGGCGCGATATTTGTCGAGCATGGCGGCAAAGTCCTTCAGCAAGGCCGTCTCGATCTCCGGCCTGTTTTCCAGCCGCGACAGGCTGAGGGCCGCCGCCTCGATGGTCGAGAGCGCCTCGCGGCGCGGCTCGCGACGCAGATTGCCGTAAAGCGA
>JAKANG010000104.1 GCA_021812505.1 Pseudomonadota bacterium | reverse complement strand
TTGTCGACGCCCGTGACCTGGGCCTCGATCGGCTGGGCGACGGTGGCGTCCACCACCTGGGCGTTGGCGCCCGGATAGAGCGTGGTCACCGAAACCTGCGGCGGCACGATATCGGGATATTGCGCCAGCGGGATCGAAAGCAGCGCCAGCAGGCCGGCGATGGTGGTGACGACGGCGATGACAATCGCGAGGCGCGGCCGGTCGACGAAAACGGCGGAAATCATGCCGTCAGCTCCCGCTCTGGATGGGAGAGGCGGTGACCCGCGCGCCCGGCCGGACGTTGGTCAGGCCCTCGACGATGACCAGGTCGCCCTGGGAAAGGCCGTCGGCGACCACCACGTCATTGCCGGCCTCGGCGCCGGTCTTGACCCGCCGGATCGCCGCCTTGCCGTCCTCGACGACGAAGACATAGACGCCGTCCTTGTCGGCGAGCAGCGCCGATTGCGGGACCACCATGGCGCTTTGCGGCTTGTCGCTCGCCAGTTGCACGCGCACCAGCTGGCCGTCGCGCAATACCCCATCCGGATTGGGAAAGACCGCGCGCAGCGTGATGGTGTCGGTCGCGCGATCGACCTTGACGTCGACGAAATCCACTTTTCCGGTCTGGCCATAGGTCGCGCCGTCGGCGAAGATCAGCGACGCGCCGACATTGTCGAGCTTGCTCCTGGCGTCACCGGTCACCCGCATGAATTCGCGCTGGCTGACTGGGAAGGTGACATAGATCGGGTCTTCGCTGACGATGGTCGCCAGCACGCCGCTGTCCGGGCCGACGACATTGCCCGCCGTCACATTGGTCATGCCGATGCGTCCATTGATCGGCGATGTAATCGACGTATAGCCGAGATTGATCTTGGCGGTGTCGAGATTGGCGCGCGCGCTGAGCACGCCGCCCGCGGCCTGCTGGTCCGAGGCGGCGGCCTGATCGCGCTGGACCGCCGTGCCCGCCTGCTTGGCCAGCAGCTCCGAGGCGCGCTGCAACTGGATCGCAGCCAAGGTCTTCGCCGCCTCGGCGCGCTCCAGCGCGCCCTGAGCCTGTTCGACATCGGCCTTGAACAGGTCGGGTTCGATCTCGAACAGGGGCTCGCCGACCTTGACCGCCTGCCCTTCCTTGAATTTGACGGCCCGAAGATAGCCCTTCACGCGCGCCCGGATATCGACCTTTTCCACCGCGTCGACGCGGCCGACGAAGGCCGCGCCCTTGGTCACCTCCTTCATTTCGGCCGGGACGACGCCCACCCGGACGGGCGATGAAGCGTGCGCCCGGGCGGCGCCCGAAAAAGCGACGGACGCCGCCAGGGCCAGGCAAACCCTTGCGGGCGCGGAAAAAGCCATCCGGATATTGGAACGAGCGGGCATCGAACCTTTTCCTCCTTGAATCCGGAGCGCGTCAGCGCCTACGACGGGTCAGAACAACAGGCCAAGCGGAAAAATGGGCCGTCAGCTTTTCGACTTTACAAAACAGGGGATGAAAGGGGCAACAGGGGGTTGACCTTTGAGCGACGTCATTGCTCCATTTGACTAGCTGGGAGAAACTGTCCTGGCAAGCGGGGCGAGGCGGCGTTCACACGGAAGTCTGCGCTCGTCCGGTGGAGAGCGGGAATGTCCGACAAAGCTAAATCCAGCCTCGACAACCTTTCCGACGACGACATTTTCATGTCGGTCAAGGAATTGAAGGCCTATGTCTCCGAGATCGAAATGGCCAAGGCGAAACAGTCGCTGGAGGCGCAAAGCCGCGCCGACAAGGCCAAGCACGAATTGATCCAGCAGCTGAAATCCGACGAGCCGATCAGTCCGGAACGCATTCGCGCCTTCACCCTGCGGGTCAGGGCGGCGGCGGAAGCCGGCAAGAATGAGCTGCTGATCGGCCGCTTTCCTTCAGAACTCTGCGCCGATCACGGCCGCGCCATCAACATGGCCGAGCCGGGTTGGCCCGAGACTCTGATCGGCCGCCCGCGGCAGGCCTATCTGGTGTGGAAGGAAAAGCTCCAGCCTCTGGGCTATCAGCTCAAGGCGCAGATCATCGACTGGCCGGACGGCGTGCCCGGCGACGTCGGACTTTACCTGACGTGGAAATGACGCCGCCGCGCTTGTCGTCGCGAAGATCGGTCTCGCCGGGAGCCAGGGCTGACGGGGGCCTTCGGGAGAGAGCCATGTCGAAGCCGCAAAATCCCATCGCCGCCTTTCAGGACTATTGGATCGACGCCGCCCAGCGCTGGATTCCGTCGCTGGACGTGCTGCGCCAGCGCGGAAACGATCATTTCGAACATGCGGCGACGAAGCCGCGCCATCCTTGCTATTTCGTCGGCTTCCTCCCCGAACCCATGCCCGGCCAGACTGTGGAGGACGTGTTCCGCGCCGAAGCCGTCTTCATCGAAACGGTCGCGCGCCGGCGCCCGCAGGCCGAGGGCAAGCCGATGGTCATCGCCAATTGCCAGGCCGGCTGGCAGATCATGATGATGGCGACGCTCAACCCCGATCTCGCCGAGCCGATCATGCTTGCCGGCTCGCCGAAGTCGAGCAACTGCTCGCCGCCCCCGCGCAGAGAAAGACCAGATCGCTGAGGGGCGGCAATGACTGAGGCGACGCAAACCGGCGGTTCGCGCCGTCATGAAAAATACGAGCGCCTGATCGCCAGGGCGAAACGCGAGCACATCATCAAGGTCGCCGTCGCCCACCCCTGCGACGAGGTCTCCCTGGCCGGCGCCGTCACGGCTCGCGAAATGGGCCTGATCGAGCCGATCCTCGTTGGCCCCGGCGAACGCATTCGCGCCGTTGCGACCAAGGCCGGGCTCGACCTCACGGACATCGAGATGGTCAATGCGGCGCACAGCCACGAGTCCGCAGTCAAGTCGGTGAAGCTTGTGTCCAGCGGCAAGGTCGAGGCGCTGATGAAGGGCAGCCTCCATACCGACGAACTCATGAGCGCGGTGGTGTCGAAACAGACCGGCATCCGCACGGCGCGCCGCATCAGCCATTGTTTCGTCATGGACGTGCCCGGCCAGCCCGAGGCTTTGATCATCACAGACGCCGCGGTCAATATAGCTCCGACGCTCGAAGACAAGGTCGACATCATCCAGAACGCCATCGATCTGGCGCACGCGCTCGGCGTGGAAAATGTGCGCGTGGCGATCCTCTCCGCCATGGAGACAGTGACCTCCAAAGTGCCTTCGACCATCGAGGCCGCGGCGCTGTGCAAGATGGCGGAGCGCGGCCAGATCACCGGCGCCGTCCTCGACGGCCCGCTCGCGCTCGACAATGCGATCAGCCCCGAAGCCGCGGCGATCAAGAAAATTGCCTCGCCCGTCGCCGGCCGCGCCAATGTGCTCGCCGTTCCCGACCTCGAGGCCGGCAACATGCTGGCGAAGAGCCTGTCCTTCCTGGCGGGGGCTGACGCGGCGGGAATCGTGCTCGGCGCCCGCGTGCCCATCATCCTGACCAGCCGCGCCGATTCGGTCATCACCCGCCTCGCCTCTTGCGCGGTGGCGGTCATGGTCGCGGCCGCGCGGCGCAAATCATCCGTCACGTCGATGAACTGAGGGCGACCCAATGAACGATGGCGACATGCGTCCAGTCCTTTCGGGCCAAAATGCGCTCGTCGTGGGAATCGCAAACGACGACTCCATCGATCTGCTAAACGAGGCGAATGCGGGCGGGCGGGAGCAACACGTCCCGATTCGCTTCGGACGAATGATGCAGTCGCCCTTCGCCTTTATCGTGGCTCGGCCGTCGTCATGGCCGCCGATCTTGCCACGACCCCAGTTTCCGACGCCCGTGTCCAAGCATGCGGCGACGCACACCTCTCGAACTTCGGCGGCTTCGCGACGCCCGAGCGTCGGGGCGTCTTCGACATCAACGATTTGGACGAGACTCCGCCCAGCCCGTGGGAATGGGACGTGAAGCGCCTCGCCGCGAGCTTCATCCTTGCCAGGCATGGAAACACATTATGCGGAAGGCTTCGCAAGCTACCGCCACTCTCTGGCCGAGCATGTCCGCGTCCTGTTCGACCGCTTTCGCTTGTGCGATCTCGCGATCAAGGTCGTCGGCGTCGGCGCCAGATGCGCCATCGCGCTTTTCATGGCGTCCGGCGACGACGCCCATTTTCCTTCAGGTCAAGAAAGCAGGACCGTTGGCGATCGAGCCCCACGCTGGCAAAAGCCTCCACAGCAACCATGGCGAGCGGGTCGCCGCCGGTCAGCGCTTGATGCAATCGGCGAGCGATCTCTTCCTCGGCTGGGGGAAGCGCGCAAACGGACGGGATTTTTACGTCCGCCAATAGCGCGACATGAAGATCAGCGCGGTCATCGAGGATTTCGACGCCGCCGACCTGCGGGCTTATGGTCGGGTCTGCGACTGGGCCCTGCTCTGGGCGCACGCCCGTTCCGGGGACGCCGCCCTGATCTCCGGCTGCCTGGGTTCGAGCGACGCATTCGACCTCGCCGTCGGCGAATTCGCGGGCGAATACGCCGACCAGGCCCAGCGCGATACCCGGGCGTTTGTCAGGGCGATGCGGGAAGGACGCATCGTCGCCGCCACGGAATAACCGGACGCTGTCGAGAATAGCCGTTTTGATCGCGCGGCTTTTTGGGACGATGACAAACAACGCTTCCGTCGAACCGCCCGACACAAAATAAACGCCCGGCGCGAGGCGCCGGGCGTCGAGAGCGGTCTTGTCGGGCGGAAAACCGCCCAGGGCCGATTACTTAAGATTGGCGCTCGTCAGGTCGAACGACAGCGTGGCGACGAAGCGGTCGTCGGCATAGTTCGAAGTCATCGGATAGCCAACAGCGGTATTGCCGCCGCTCGGAATGCCGGTGAGCACATAAGCCTGGGCCCTGCTCAGGTTGGTGCCGTAATAACGCAGGTCGAGAGTGACAAATTTCCACGTATAGGAAACGCCGACGTTCCAGTAGAGATAGGACGGCAGCTGGCCGAGCGACGCCAGCGCGCCGGGGGTCGGCTGACAGCCTATATAACAGTAGGCTGAAGGATTCGCGCCGGTATAGACCGCGTCGACCCTGCCAAGCCATTGATAGCCGAGTTCACCGGACAGCGAAAAGGCCGACAAATTGCCCGGGCCGGTGAGCTTGAACGTGCCCGACAGATATTCGTCGGAAGCGCCTGTGCCGAGATAGCTCGGCGAGGCGAAGAAGTTCGCGCCGAGGGTCAACATGTCGTTAACCGTATAGGTCGGCTTGATGTAAGCTTCGAAGAAGGTCGGATTACGCGGCGAGAGGCCGATCGGATAAAAGGTGGCGGTCAGCGGGCTATACACCAGGTTCGTGCCCGTGGGCGAATCCGGATAGCCATAGACGATGCCGCCGATGTCGAACGCAAGCTTGTCGAACGTGCCGCGGATGCCGGCGTCGCCGTCCCACTCGACCGCTGGCGAACCGACCGGGAAGTAGTTCGGCGAGAATTTGATGCTTTCGGCCGAGGTGCCGGCATAGAGCTGCCAAGTGGAATTAATGTTGTAGCGCAGTTCGGCGCGGCCCCAGACGCTCGGCTGGTGGTTCGACTGGGTGATGCCGCGGAACAGGTAGTCGCTCGTCAGCGTGGCGCCGACGTCGAAATCCCAAGGGCTGACCACGACGGGCGCGGCTGGCGCCGCCTTGGTGTCGGGCAGGTCGCCGGCGAGGGCCGCGCCAGCGCTCGCCGCGAGAGCGGAGGCGGCAATCAGAGAGAGAAGTTTCATGTTTTGCTCCAGCTGAACGATATTCGATGACGCAAAATTGCCAGCATTCGGCCTGGATCCTCAAGAACAAGACTTTTGCAACTGCCTTTTTTATGTGCAAAAAGCATATGCATTAGGCAATTCCCTTATCTGCGGGGAAATTCAGCGCTGGCTGTGGCTTTTATGTAACAATGCCCATCCGTCTGGCGTCGGATCTTGGCCGCAAATACAAGCCTGTTCCATTCCGTTTTCCCGCGCGCCAGATAGGCGCCGCGAAGCGGGAAACGCCCCTAGCCCCCGAATCGCAAGAACGGCGGGGCTTGCGGCCCCGCCGTTCCTTTCACCAAGCCGTGGGAGGTTGGCTCAGTAGTTGTAGGCGCGCTCGCCGTGATCGGAGATGTCGAGGCCTTCGCGCTCGGCGTCGCTCGGCAGGCGCA
>JAKANG010000103.1 GCA_021812505.1 Pseudomonadota bacterium | reverse complement strand
GGTCCCGTCACGGTCAATACGATTGTGAGCCGCAGTGGCGCACAGTGGAATGCACCCCCCTCCGCCGAGCCTTTCTTCCCCGCTTACGCGCCACAGTCCGCACCTGAAACCGGCGGCAATCGCTTTCTCGGCGTGGTGACGGAGCGCACGGACGCCGAACGCAACAGCGAAATTCGGCTGGACATTGGCCATGGCAAGACGCTACACGCCGTGGCGCCGCGTCAGATCGTGGAAAGCCTCGGCCTTGAGGTCGGCGCAAAGGCCGTGGCGACTGTCGATCCGAGCCAGGTGATCCTGGCCGTCAACTGACGCGCGAGTGACCGAAAGCGCGGGATGGATTCGGAAGCGGGCGGCGCCGCCGCGAGACGCGGCACGATATTGCAGCATCTGGCGGCCTGGGGGCCCGGCCTGCTGGTGATGCTCGCCGACACCGACGCCGGCAATGTGGTGACCGCGGCCCAGGCCGGCGCCCGCTGGGAATTTCGTCTCCTGCCGCTGATCATGGCGCTGATTCCGGCCCTCTATCTGGTCCAGGAGCTTGCGGCTCGGCTCGGCCTTTTCGCCGGCCAGGGCTTTGGCGAAATGATCCGCGCTCGTCGGCCTCGCGCTGGCGGCCTTCGGCACTCTGGTCACGGAATTCACCGGCGTCGCGGGCGTCGGCGAGCTTTACGGCCTCCCGCGCGAGGTTTCGCTTCCCCTTGCCGCCTTCGCCTTGCTGGCGGTGGCGGCGACCGGCTCCTACCGCAAGGTGGAGCAGGGCGCCCTGAGCGTCGGCCTGTTCGAATGCGCCTTCCTGATCGTGGCCTGGAAGGCGCGGCCCCATCCTTTTGCCGTGGCGCGCGATTTTTTCCATGCGCCGCTGGCCGATCCCAATTTCCTGTTCCTGGCTGCGGCCATCGTCGGCGCGGTGTTCAATCCGTGGATGATCTATTACCAGCAGGCGGCCACCGCGCGGCGCGGCATCGCGCCCGAGGAATTCGGCGCGGTGCGCGCGGACACGGCGGCGGGCGCCGTGCTGACCCAGGCCCTGACCGGCGCGGTGCTGGTCGCGGCGGCGGCGGCGCTCTATTCCGGCGACCAAGGGCGCAGCCTCGCCAGCATCGGCGAGGTCGGCGAGGCCCTGACCGGCGCGCTCGGGCGCGACACCGCGCTGCTGGTTTACAGTCTCGGCGTGCTCGGAGCGTCTTTCGCCGCGGCCATCGTCGCCTCGCTCGCCTTGTCCTGGGGCGTGGCCGAAGTCTTTTCGCATCCGGGATGGAAATCGCGCGACGCCGCGGCCGGTCTGTTCGACTCGCGCCGCTTCATGGCGCTTTATGTCGTGAGCGTCGGCGCGGCGGCGGCATTGGTCGGCGCCTCGCGCGATCTGGTCTGGCTCAACATCGCGACCCAGGTCGCCAACGCCTTGCTGTTCCCGCTGATCGTCGGCCTGCTGATCGCCCTTGCGGCCAAGGCGCTCGCGCCGCCGCTGCGCCTGCGCGGCCCGCGCCTCGCCTTGATGATCTTCCTCGCCGCGAGTGTCGCCGCGATCGGCGCGGTCGGCGCGGCGGCGGCCTTTTTCTGACCATGATCGCGGCGGGCAATGTCTTCGCCAGTCTCCCCGACGCCTCGGGGGACGAAATCACCCAGATTCTCGGCGCTTTTCCGGGCGCGCGCATCGAGCGGATCGTTTCGCGAGGGCAGGCGAGTCCGCCCGGCTTCTGGTACGATCAGGCCTGGACCGAATGGGTGATCGTTCTGTCCGGCGCGGCGGAGCTGCTGATCGAGGGCGAGGACGCGCCGCGCGCCTTACGCCCCGGCGACTATCTCGAAATCCCCGCCCATGTCCGCCATCGCGTCGCCTGGACCGATCCGGACCAGCCGACCCTCTGGCTCGCCGTGCATGGCGAACGAAACCTTGCCCCTTTGCGGCCAATCGGACGATAACGCTTCACCCGGCGGCAATCACGAATGAAAACAGCCGGCGTCGGGCGGCATTCGATTAAAATGTGGGCTTTTCCTTTTCGTAGCCGGCAAGGCGTCGCGCCGACCCTCGTTCCCGACAAGGACGGATTCCCTCGGGTCCGTCGCCAGGGGACGCGAGGCCGGCCATGTCGCGGATTGCAGCCTTCTTACTTTTGTCGTCGCTGGCCTTCGCCGGCGCCGCGGCGCAAGCCGGCGGCGCTTTTCCCGCCAGCAGCTTCGCCGTGGTCGGCGGCGAAACCTCGATCCCCTATGGCTGGCTCGATTTCTGCCAGCGCCGCCCGCGCGAATGTTCGCAAGCCCCTGCGCCAGCGCGCGACGCGGCGCTGAACGCCTCGACCTGGCGCAAACTCAACCGCATCAATGTTACGGTCAATTCCGCGATCGAGCCCGTCTCGAATTACGATCACTGGGGCACAATGCTCGATCATTGGGATTATTCCACCGACGGCAAGGGCGATTGCAAAATTTACGCGCTCACCAAGCGCAAGTTGCTGATCGAGAGCGGTTTTCCACGGCAGGCGCTGCTGATGACCATTGTCCGCGACTTGCGAGGCGAGGGCCACGCCATCCTCACGGTCAGGACCGACCATGGCGATTTCATCCTCGACAATCTGACTGACAGTATCCGCCCCTGGACCGCGACCGGCTATCGCTTCGTCAAGCGCCAGTCGCAGGAGGATCCGAATGTGTGGGTTTCCTTTTCGGGCGCGGCGTCGCCGGCCGCGTCGCATGGCGGCACGGCGCGGATCAATTGACGCAGAGAAATGAACCCTGGCGACCGAGGATCGATGTCGTATGGGGCGGAAAGCCGTCACAATCCGGAGGAAAATACACAGCGGCAAACCCCTGACGCGATACGCCGCGCGTCGTATTGGATTTTAAGCTAACGAAAAACACAAAAACACAAATTGTGACTAAAGATCATTCACGCTTCGAATCGCCCGGAAAAAATCCGGGGGACGCATAGCCGATGTATTTCGGCCATCGCGGCCGGATGTCCCATGCGCCAGCAAGTCGAGGCTCGCGGACTTTTCCCGGGAATAGCGGCGAAGAGCGCTCACGCGGCGCGCGCAACGGCCAGATAGCCGCGCATCGTATGTAACGACCAAGGATGGAGTGAACGGAAATGACAATCGCCAACACCGTCGGAAGCGGAACGCTCAACCCGACGTTTACGGGGTCGATGACCCCGATCGCGACGGGCGGGACGACCGGCCAGACCGACGACACCGTTAGCGAGACGGCGCCCTTGGTTCTCGCGGCGAGCGCCGGACAGACCACGGCGATCGCAGGAGTCCAGATTGTCGACGACGGCCTGAACGGCGAAACCTTCACCACGGTGGTCACCGCGAAGTCGGGCGTCATCACGGCTTCCGGAACGGGCGTCGTCTCGGGCTCGGGAACGCAGAGCGTAACCGTCACCGGCGCCCTTGCGCAGGTCAATTCGGCCCTCGCCACGCTCGCTTACTCAAACCCCAATCTCGGCGGCGACAGCATCACCGTGAGCACCACGGACTTGGCCGATCAGAGCATGGCTCAGAATACCATCTCCGTGCTCGTCCACCCCGATTCGGCGACAAATCCCGTCGCCTATTTCCTCGCCAATCAAAGCGCCCTCGACAGCATGAATCTCGGCATCGCCATTGCGGACACGGCGACCAATATCGGCGCGAACTTCGCGGCGCTGGCGGGCGATTCGCATATCAGCTCCATCACCGTCACCGACCCGACCAATCCGATCGCCATCACCGCCACGGAATATGCCGCCGACGCGACCACGCTCGCCAAAATCGTCGGCGCGCATGTCCTCGAGGTGACCGGCCTCACCGCCCAGGCCGGCGACGGACTTCAGATCGCCTATAATGCGGTCGATCATCTTGGCGTCACCGGCCAGGGCGCCCTGACCTCCTATGAAGACGACTACGCCAACGGCAATCTCATCGGCTCCAAGCAGTTTTTCACGGGAGTGACCGGCCAGTCGTACACGGGAGAGGAAGTCGACAGCAATGGCGCCGGCGTCGTCACCAGCGCGCTGTTCACCGGCATTTCCGGCGCGCCGTATTCGTCCTACGAAGTTGACTATGTCGGCGGCGTTGTCGCCGGCACGAAACTGACCGTCACCAATGTCCCGTCCGGTGCGGGCTATTCGTCCTATGAACTGGATTACAACCAGAACAACGCCTATGCCGGCGAACGGGTGACTCTGGCGCCGGGCGCGGGGGCGTCCTATACCGGCGGGGAAGAGTATTTCGACGCCAGCGGAAATCTCTCGCGCGTGGTGCTGACCGGCGTCGCAAACCAGGCCTATTCGTCGCTCGAGATGGATTACCAGGGCGGCGTGAATACCGGCGACAAGTTTTTTTACACAGGAGTCACGGGCCAAAGCTACACCGGCGAGGAGGTCGATGTTTCGACCTCGGGCCAGCTCGAGAAAGTCGTCCTCATGGGCATGAATTCGACGCCCTATTCCACTGTCGAGGTCGATTATTCCAACGGCGTGCAGACGCGCATGAGCTTCGGCTGCACCAATGTGACCGGCGAGACCTACCATGCCTACCAGGTGGTCACGGACGCCACCGGGACCGCCCAGCAGATGATTCTCGATCTCAACAGCGGCGGTCATGATATCAATGCGCTCGTCGGCGGCCAGACCCTGACCAGCCTCGGCGACGACACGATGACCGGCTCGGGCGCGACAACCTTCACGCTGGACCAGATCTACGGGGCGGACACGATCACCAATTTCGCCAAGGGCGATACGGTCTCGCTGTCGGCGCAGGAATACGCCCAGCTCGGTTCGGCGATCCAGAAGGCGACCTCCGCGGGCGGCAATACGACGCTGCATTTCAGCACCGGCGACACGCTCACCTTCAACAACATGAGTTCGACGACGCTGGCGGGGATGACCTCCCAGTTCACGTCCCACGGCTGAACGCCTGCCGACGACGCCGGGCGGCGCGTGAATTTCTCGCGCCCGCCCGGCAAAGCGCAACGGACGGGGAGGGACTTGGCTCCCGAAGGAGCCCGCCCCATGCCGCCGGTCGAGCAAGCAGGACGTCGGCGTGCTCGAGGAATAACCTCCACCCGGCGTTCCCGCGCCTCTGATCCGTTTCCTGCGGCAATCTGGCCCAATTGACAGGCGGAATTCCGGGCGCCTATGAATCCGCCATGTCGGAATGGGGCAAAAGCAGGGCGATTTCCAGTCGGAGCGTTTTCGCTTACGCCTTCGTTCTGCTGTTTTCCTTTCAGACCTTTGTCGCCAGCGCGCTCATGGCGCGCGGGGCCTCGGTCGAGCTTTCCGGCATCCAGGCGCAGATCGAACGCTCGATCTGCCACGGTCTGTTCGGCGACAATTCGAAATCCGGCCAGGCCCCGGTCGGGCACGCCGCCGGCCATTGCCCGCTCTGCCTGATCCATCACGGCGGCGTTCTCGCCGCGGGGCCGGACGACGGCTTTTTGCGGGTCGCCATTGCGCGGCGCTTCATCGTCCTCGCTCTCCCGCGACGCGATTTCCGGATCGCGGCTTTCCCCGAGAACGGCTGGGCCAGTTCATGGTCGGCGCAGGCGCCTCCCTTCAACGCGTGATCGTCTGAACGAAACAATGGGCGCGGCGGCTTTCGGGCCGCGCGCGCCGAACGATCATTCGTGTTGAAAGTCCCAAACCATGCCGAATCCCAGCAGCGCGCCTGTCGCAGGCGTCGCGAGGCCGGCGCGCGCGGCGACAGCCCGCATCGCCATTTCCGTTTTTGCCCTGGCCGCTTCGCCGGCTTTCGCCCAGAGCCCGACCGCCGTGCCGCCGGTCGCGGTCGAAGCTCAGAAAGTCCCGCCGAAGCCAAAGCCGAAAAAGCACGTGGCCCATCGCGCCGCGATCCCGCAAGGCGCCGCCGCGTCGGGGGCGGGCGGGGCGGCCCCGGGTCCTTCGGCCGCGCGCGCCGCGGGTCCCTTCTCGCCGGCCGCGCCCGGCGCGTTGCCTCATTATCCCTCGGTCGGCGGCGCGTCGCTTCCCGCCGGCGCGATCGCGTCGCAGGCCGCCGCCACCAGCGATACGGCGACCGTGCTCACCGCTCTTCCGGGCGTCTATGTCTCCACCGCCGGCGGCGCGTCCGGCCTGCCGACGATCCACGGCTTCGCCGACGACCAGTTGCGC
>JAKANG010000102.1 GCA_021812505.1 Pseudomonadota bacterium | reverse complement strand
CGCCATTTTCACCCTCACACGATCGTCTGCAGGAACACGCTGTAGCGCCGCGCATAGGCCGCCCAACTCAACTCCGCCTTGTCCGCCTCGGACAGGATCGCACGGTCATGCGACTGACGGGCGACGAAAGCCGCCATGCGCCGGATCGCCTGTTCCAGCGCGGGAACATCGGAAGGCGGAACGACCTCCACACTCTCCTTCATCGAGATCAGGGCTCGCAGGTCGGGCGCGCCTGTTCTGGTCGATCCGATCACCGGCAAGCCCGAGGCCAGAGCCTCGCTGAGGACCATGCCAAATCCATCCTCGCGCGAGGGCAGGAGAAAGATGTGATGACGCTCCATTTCCTTACGCAATTGCGGATGGGTCCGATGACCGAGCGTCCGCACGTTGGGAAGTTCGGGAAAAGGCAGATCTGCTAACGTTCCGACATGGGTCAGATCGAAATCGGGATTGCGCCGCAGGACCTCCGTGATGACGTCGCATCCCTTGCGCTTCGACCATTGCCCGACGAAGAGCAGGCGCGGCGGACCTGGCGGGCGCGGCGTCCGAGGGAATTGCGCGAGATCGACGCCATAGGGATTCCGGAAAAGCTTCGTCTCGGGAAAGCCGCGTTCGACGAAACTTTCGACCGTATGGTCCGAAGGCAAGGCGATGACATCGGCGCAATCGTAACTCGCGAGTTCGCGCCGGATATAGGACTCGCGCAACGGCCGTGCGCCGCCGGCGCGCAGCAATGCATCCTGGCTCAGCACATGGCGCGAACCGCGTTCGATCACGACCTTCGCGCCATGTTTTTCGCGGGCGGCCCTGGCGCTGGCGTCGGCCATGGCCGACAGGCCGATGAAGATGTCGCAAGGTGGGGCGTCAGCCGCATAGGCCGCGTCGGCGTGTGAGAGGACCCTGTCAACGGCGGCGTTTCGCAGCGCGGACCACGGCCGGAACAGAGCGGCGGCTGACCAGGGCTGAAGGCGCCAGAAATAGCTGCGCGCTCTGGTCGTGGGAATTCCGTCCCGACGAATGCGAAATTTCGGCAGATAGGTCAGATAGGTCACGTCCTGGCCGTCCGCGATCCATTCGCGCGCGAGATGGCGCAGGTGAAATCCGCTCGTGGTTGCGATCACGATCCGCATGGCGCCGCGCTCCAAGAGGTTTTCGTCGGCGGCGGCTCCAGCGCCGCCCGCGACAGCAGAACGGTCGCGCCGAACCTGATCGCCTCGGACGCCATGCGCCCAAGCGCCGCGCCGAAGCCCGACGCGAGGAGGGCGCCGAGAGGAACCAGAACCAGAGCGGGGACAACCATGGCCGCCTGCAGTTTCAGCAGGCGGCCGCTCGTCCCGGTGGCGAGGATGGCGTTGTCGAGCGCGTGAGTCATGATCGCGAAAGTCTGCGCCACGCCGAGAACCGTCAGGATCGGCGTCGCGCCGGCGCGAAAATCCGGCGCCAGGATCAGAGCGGCGACGAATTTCGCCAGCAACGCCAGAGCGGCGACGCCGGCAAAACCGATGACAGAGGCGGCGGTCAGCCATTGCGCCAGGCGGCGCTTTCGCGAGCGAGAGTCCCCGGCGCCCGGGGCCTCGAACAACAGAGGGCGGAAATAATTGGTCAGCACCGATGTCGTGATCGCATAGGGGCGGCCGACGAGGCCGCTGGCCGCGGTATAGACGGCAGCGCTGGAAAGCCCGGAAAAAAAGGCGATGGCGTAGCGATCGAGAAAGGCGTTGAGCCAACCGAGCGGCGCCATGACGCTCAGGGGAAGGCCATAGGTGAGCGCGCGAGCGACCTCCTTGCGCTCCGGCGCCTGCGTCGCTCCGGAAAAATAGGAGAAGCCGAAGAACAGGATCATGAAGCCGGTCGTCGTCGCCAGGCGCGCGGCCAGCAGGCCGAGCAGGAAGCCGACCGCGTCAGGGCGCAGCATTTTCAGCGTCGCGGCGATGACCGCGAGCGTCACGACCGCCTCGACGGCCGCCCACAGCGAGAAACGCCGATATTCGCGCCGCGCGGTCATCGGCCCGAGCATTGTCGTCTTGGCGATCTCTTCGCCGAGATAGACGACAATGAGCAGGGGCGCGAAAAAGATCAGGGGATGCAGCGGGATGATGAAGCGCGCCGCGACGAGAACGGCGGAGAGCCCGGCCATGACGAGAACGATGAGACGCGCCAGGCGCCAACCGAGTCGCGTCGCGACTTCGCGTTGCCGCTCGCAGCCGTCTAGCGCGGCGCAGAGCGACAGCAGCGTCTGGTTCAGGGCCATGACGACGACGCCATCGAGCAAGGCGACGCCGCCCATCGCCATCATCGCCAGGGCGAATTCCGTCTTGTCGAGCAGTTCTGTATAGACGCGCAAGCTGATCAGGGCCGTCGCGGCGACGACGATCTGTCCGGAGGCCGAAAAGGCCAGCGCCTTGGGCGCGGTCCTGTTGGCGCAAAGCGCTTCCTTTCGGCTCGATATCAGGCTCAAGGCGCGGGGCGGCATGGGCGAGGAACCTTGGCTCGGACGCTTTCAGCCGACCGCATGGAAGGCCGGAGCCGGCGGCGCGCCTTTCGCGCTTCCCATGTCGTCGAGATCCTGGCGAACCATTTCCTCCACCATGTCTTCGAGACTCGTCTTCGCCTCCCAGCCGAGCTTCTCGCGAGCCTTGCTCGGATCGCCGATCAGAGTATCGACTTCAGCCGGACGGAAATAGCGCGGATCGACCTCGACCAGCGCGCGGCCGGTCCGCGCGCATAATCCCTGCTCGGCGACGCCGGCGCCGCGCCAGGCGATGGGAAGCCCCGCCGCGGCAAAGGCCAGTTCGGCGAAGCGGCGCACGCTTTCCTTGCGCCCCGTCGCCAGCACGTAATCGTCGGGCAGCGGCTGCTGCACGATACGCCACATGCCTTCGACATAATCGCGCGCGTGACCCCAGTCGCGCTCCGCATCGAGATTGCCGAGATAGAGGCGATCCTGGGCTCCGAGACGGATGGCGGCGGCGGCGCGCGTGATCTTGCGCGTGACGAAGGTCTCGCCGCGCAGTGGGCTTTCGTGATTGAACAGGATGCCGTTCGAGGCGTGAAGCCCATAAGCCTCGCGATAATTGACCGTCATCCAATAGGCATAGAGCTTGGCCGCCGCATAGGGCGAGCGCGGTTGGAACGGCGTGGATTCGTTCTGCGGCGCCTGGCGCGCCTTGCCGTAAAGCTCCGAGGTCGAGGCCTGGTAGAAACGCGTCTTCTGGCCGAGGCCCAAAAGCCTGATCGCCTCCAACAGCCGCAATGCGCCCATGCCGTCGGCGTTGGCGGTATATTCGGCCGTCTCGAAACTGACCTGGACATGGGACTGCGCCGCCAGATTATAGATCTCGTCCGGCTGGATCTCCTGGACGACGCGGATCAGATTGGTGGCGTCGGTGAGGTCGCCGTAATGCAGGGCGAAGCGCCGGTTGCGCTCATGCGGGTCCTGATAGAGACGCTCGATCCGTCCGGTGTTGAAGGAGGACGAACGCCGCTTGAGGCCGTGGACGAAATAGCCCTTCCGCAGCAGCAGTTCGGCGAGATAGGCGCCGTCCTGGCCGGTGACGCCTGTGATCAGCGCGACCTTCGGCTGCGGCCAGGCGCTCTCGCGACTTTCGTCCCTGTACATCGCTTCCTGACCCAGCTCCCGAGACGCCCGTGGCGCGGTCGAAGCCCCCCATCGGGGGCCGGAAGCCATTTCAAGGCAAAGAACTGCCAGCGCACAACGTCATCGCCGGTTGCATTTCATTCGCAGGCCTTCGACTTTGGCGCCTCATCCTTCGTAATAGCCGGAATAGTTCCGGCCAGCATAATGAGCATAACGGCCATGATGCGGAACGTGCCGCTCGTCGATCTGGTTCAGCAGCACGCCGGCGACCTTGCCCTCGCCACGGACCGCCTCAACGCATTGAGCAACGATCTCGCGCGGACTCTTCCGCCAGCGCACGACATAGACGATCTTGTCCGCGAGTTGGGCGAGGAGTCTCGCGTCGATCACTGGCGCCACCGGGGGCGCGTCGATGAGGACAAGGTCGAACTGGCCACGCAGCGCGGAGAGGTAACGCCGCATCAGCCCGGAGCCCAGAAGGTCCGGCGGCATTGTCGTTTTGGCGCCCGCGGGAATGATCGTCAATCCGTTGATCTCAAGAGATATTTCATCTTTCGACGCCTTGCCGGAGAGCAGGTCCGACAGGCCAGGCCGGCCGCCGAGACCGAAATGGGAGGTGACGGCGGGATGACGCAGGTCGGCGTCGACCAGCGCCACCCTCACCCCCGCCTTCTGCGCCGAAAGCGCTAGGGCGATGGCCGTCGTCGTCTTGCCCTCGCGCGGCGCCGTCGAGGTGACGAGAACCAGCTTTGGCGGCTTGTCGGGCGATTCCATCTGCAACCCGACGCGTGCGCCGCGAATGGCTTCGGCATAGCGCGATAAAGGCTTCGCGGCGCCATAGGCGGCCGGATCGAGCAACTTGCCCGCGACAGTGCGCGCCCGTGCGGAAAGCGCGGGCGCGGCGCCGAGGACAGGCAGATCGAGCCGGTCCTCGATCTCGCGCGCGGTGAGGAATCCGTTGTTGGAGAGGTCGAGCGCGACGGCCACCACGATGCCGAGCAACGCGCCGACGATCATCGCCAGCGCCTCGGCCGAGGTCTTCTTCGGAAAGGAGGGGATGACCGGGTCGGTCGCCGGCGAGATCAGCCGCGCCTCGGGCTGTTCGAAATTGGACTGTTCCTGCGCGATTTTCGACCGCGTCTGGAAATATTCGTACATCGCCTTGTTGGCGGCGTTGATCCGCTCGAGTTCGCGCAAGCGGACGCCGACCGCGTCGTCGAGGCCATTCGCCGCGCTCGCCTGGTCGATGCTTCGTTTCAGCGAATCCTCGCGCGCCTGGGTGATGTCGTCATCATTCTTGAGATTGGCGACGATCCGTTCGGCTTCGAACCCGATCGAACGCCTGATCGCGGCATGTTCGGCGACGACATTGGCGACTTGCGGATTGTCGCCCGCATAACGCGATCGCAGCTCGGCCTCGCGGCGCGCCACCTCGGCCTCCTGACTGCGCAATTGCGCGATGACAGGCGAGCGCACGACCTCGGGAATCGCATCCATCGATCCCTTGGCGCGCAGGGTCGCGGCGGCCTGTTCATATTTGGCCCGCGCCTCGGCGGTCTGCGTGCGCAATTCCGCGAGCTTCGCGTTCATTTCCGAGAGCTGCTGCTCGCCGATCGTCAGCTTGCCCTCGTTGGACGCCGAGATGAGATTGTGCTCGCGGCGGAAATCCGACACCGCCTGTTCGGAGTCCCGGACCTGGCGCGAAATCGCCTCCATCCGTTCGGCGAGCCAGGCCGAGGCCCTTCGCGCGCCCTCATAGCGTGCGGCAAGCTGGTCGGCGATATAGACGTCAGCGACCGCATTCGCGACCCGCGCGGCCCGCCACGGCGCGTCGGTGGTGATCGAGACGCTCAGCACATAGGTGCGATTGTAGCGCTGGACTTCGAGCGCCTCGGACAGGTTGCCGATGGCGATCAGTTCGGCCGCGGTCAGGCCGGCTGGGTCCGCATCGGGCGGCGGGCTTTGCGCGCCGAAATGATCGAGGCTGCGCAGCACATTCATGATCCGGGTCAGAATGTGCGGCTTGGGCGGCTGGCCGAAGGTTGAATCGTGGGCCAGGTCCAGTTTCTCGACAGCGTGCCGCAGCAGATTGACCGAGCGCAGGACGCTGATCTGGCTGTCCACATTCGCCGTTTCGAGGCTGAAATCCGGCAGGATCGATTCGCCGAACGCCTTGCGCCCCGCGGGGTCCAGAAGGATCTCGGCGGTCGCCGTATAGCGCGGGCTTACCGTCAGCACGAATGCAAGCGTCGCCGTCATGGTCGCGAGGATCACGGCGAGGATGACTTTCCAGCGCCGTTTGAAGAAGTCCTGGATCAGACGCAGATCGACGGCGTCTTCGCCCTGGACGCCTCCGGCGGCGGGATCGGTGAAACGAAAATCGGCGATGTTCATGGCGCCGCCCTCGGGCTTCGGACGGCGCGCGAAAATTCATGCGTTGCGGGAATAATCATTTGCATCCTCAATAACGATAGGTGACGCCGATTGCGGAGACGTTCCGGCTATAGGACGCCGGCCTGTAGGACGAGTCCTGAATGATCTGCCGGGTGGAGATCGACGCGACGAGAGTCCGGCTGAGTTTGCAGGAGAAGGTCGCCGCCAAAGCGAAATCGCCATCGGATCGCGGGCTGTTGCTGTAGTCGTCATGCATGTAATAGATCGGAA
>JAKANG010000101.1 GCA_021812505.1 Pseudomonadota bacterium | reverse complement strand
CGAGAAGGGCGATCAATTCGATCGCATAGGTCGAGGCGCCGAAGCGCCGCAATTGATAAAGCCCCTGCTGCTCGACAATGCAGCCGACCAGGAAATTGATGGTCACGATGATCGGCACCGCGCGCAAGGCGAAGTTTTCCATATGGTAGATCATCGACGTCGGGCGGGAAAGCGCGGGATTGAACATCACCCGCAAGGTCGCGGTGGACATTTCCCCGAAAAAGGACACGCCGGTCGCCACATTGCCGGCGACCATCGCGCTCCATTTGCCGAGTCGGACAAGAAGGTCGACGACCGGCCTGCGCCCGCGCTTCGCCTCGGACGCCGGCGGCGCATAGGCCGCTTCGCGCAACAGAAGGCTTTGATCCGAATCGAGGCTTCGATATTCGGTCGCGGCGCCGCCCGCCGCCATTTGCGCGCGGGCCTTGTCGATCAGCCAGGCGCCGGCGGTGTCGAGCCGCGCCACCCCGGCGAAGTCGATCGCCACCCGCGCGGCCCCCCGCCCGGCCGCGCCGAGCGCATCGGCCGCGCTTTCCAGCGCCCGCGAGGCCGAAATCGTCCACGCCCCGCGCAGGACGAGGCGAAGCGTCTCGCCGTCGCTTTCGACCGAAAAGGCCGGCTCGGCGGGCATGGAGTTCGACATTTAAGCGCGCATCCGCTGTCTGACGGCCAAGGCCGGGGATCGAGGAGAGCCTCGGCTCTTGAATACAATCGGCGGGCCGTTTAGGCAAAAGCGAATTGCGGGCGGCCCGCTCGTCCAAAACAAAGCTTGCATGAGCGCAACGCCATGGCCATGTCCGAACCTCGCCAGCTCTCGATCGAGATCGCGCGCTTCCCGCTGAAAAACCCTTTCGTCATCTCGCGCGGGGCCAAGACCGAGGCCGTGACATTGGTCGCGACCATTACGCAAGGACAGGCGTCCGGGCGCGGCGAATGCACGCCCTATGCGCGCTATGGCGAGAGCGTCGAGAGCGTGGCGTCGGCGATCGAATCAGCGCGCGCGGCGATCGAATTCGGCGCCGGCCGCGCCGAATTGCAAGAGCTTCTGCCCGCCGGCGCCGCGCGCAACGCGCTCGACTGCGCGCTCTGGGATCTCGACGCCAAAATGTCCGGCGTCCCAGCGTTCCGGCTTGCCGGCCTCCGAGAAATCGCGCCCTGCGTCACCGCCTATACTTTGTCGGTCGGGACGCCGGAAGAAATGGCGTTCGCGGCCAGCGCCGCCGCCGGCCGCCAGGTGCTGAAAGTCAAGCTCGCGGGCGCGGGCGACGCCGAACGCCTCGCCGCCGTGCGCGCCGCCGCGCCGCGGGCCGAACTGATCGTGGACGCCAACGAAGCCTGGAGGCCGGAGAATCTCGACGAGAATTTTTCCGCCTGCGCGGCGACCGGGGTCGCGCTGGTCGAGCAGCCCCTGCCGGCGGGCGATGATTCGGCGCTGGCGAAAAAAAAATGGCCGGTCGCGACTTGCGCCGACGAAAGCGTCCATGACCGCAAGGGGCTCGCCGCCCTGCGCGGCCGCTATGAATTCGTCAATATCAAGCTCGACAAGACCGGCGGCCTGACCGAGGCCCTGGCGCTCGCGGACGAGGCGCAAAGGCTCGGATTCGGCCTTTTCGTCGGCTGCATGGTGGCCTCCTCGCTGGCCATGGCCCCCGCTCTGCTGCTCGCTGGGCGCGCCCGCTTCGTCGATCTCGACGGACCGCTGCTGCTGGCCCGGGACCGCGCCCATGGCCTGCGCTACGACGGCTCGACCGTTTTTCCGCCCGAAACGGCGCTTTGGGGGTGATGCGGGCCTCTCCAGCGTCGGAACGCCGTTGCGTCATTTCGCCGGCGCCGGCGCCGCGCGCACCTCGCATTGGATAGTGATGGGCGGCTGGCCGCAGCCATTGATCCAGAACAGCGTATATTGTCCGTCAAGATAGACGCCCTTGAAATTCTGACCGTTGCAGACAGCCAGCTGGCTCGCGTGCACGCAGCTCGCCGTCTGCGTGGCGTAGGGACCCGCCCACCAGCTCCCGCCGACTTGTCTCCAGATCATGACATAACGTCTTGGCTGGGGTTTCGTCGGGGGAGCCGCGGAGGTTTCCGGCGCCTGCGCCCAAGCGGCGCCCGTCGTCCCGCCAAGCGGGGCGAAGCCCGAAAATCCCGAAACAAGAAAGATCGAAAGCGCGGCGCGGCAAGGGAGCTTCATCTGGCTTTCCTTTATTTTCGCGATGAGGGGCGATTGCGGCGCCAAAACTTCCTCACGCGGATGAGCGGCCTATAATAAGCTGGATTTTTCAATCTTCCCATTGCCCACGAAATCGAAAGCGAGGCCAGCAATGACAAAGATCGATCAGTCGGATCCGACAGCCGGAAAATCGGGATGGGCGCGGCGCTTTCTCGCCTCCAACTGGCCATATTTGCTCATGTTGCTTCTGGCGCTGAGCGGGGTCGCCACTTCGAGCCTGGCGCGCAGACTGACCATTCCCTATTGGGAAGTCGTCGTGCCGATTTTCGCCGTCGCCAGCTTTTTCGCGCGCGGCGAATATCGCGATCGCGCCGAGCGGATCAAGGCCATCCGGCAGGACGCACTGCATTGGGTCGCGGTGTTCGCGGCCATGCGCTTGCTCATGCTGCCGCAAATCTTCGATCTGCTCGGCGCCGACGCGGCGCCGCTGGTCCTGCTGACGGTCCTTCCGCTCGGGCTGTTCACCTCGGGAAATTTGATCGGCTCCTGGCGAGTCGGGCTGCTCGGGGTCCTGCTCGCCGCCGCCGTCCCGGCGACGGCCTGGATGGAGCGATCCACACTGCTCATCCTTCTGGCCGCCGTCGGCGCGGCCAGCCTTTTCCTTTTCATCTGGCCGCCGCATAGCTGGCGCCAGCGGACGAATAACTGACCAGGCGCACCGGCTCCGGCGCGGAATCGGTGGCCTGGCCCTCTCCGTGAAAGCGCAAATTCGGGCCGGCGTGACAAAAAGGCGTAAAATTTATAATTTATGCCGGCTTCCGGCCGCGCCACGATTCCGACGGGATTTTGGCCGAGAAGGTAGGGTGGAGCTTTGCGACGAGCCCTTCCCGGCTTCGGCAGAGAGATTTTGACGGCTTGGATTTCCTCCAGACCGGGCGGCTCGCCCGGAAAGGCGAACGGGATGAGGATGGAAGCTCACGCGGGTTCACCCGGGCGGAAGCTGGAGGCTTTCGCCGCGGGAGGCCCGTTGTCCGGCGAGCAGCCCCCGGCCGTCGCCACGGCCAACCCCTTGCGCGCCAGATGCGCCGCGGCGGTCTCCCGCGTTCTCTCGCGGTTCGAAACGGCGGAAATGCGCGCGGTCCGCGCGGCCTCGCGCAGCGCTCGTCCGGCGCCGTTGAAAATACTGGCGATCATCCTGTCCAAGCTCGGCAACGGCTGGATCTACCCCCTGCTCGCCGCCGCGATTCTGGTGAAATGGCGGCTGCCCGGCCTGCGCATCATTGCCCCGGCGGCGGTCAGCGCGATCCTTCTCCACAGCGTCTACCCCTATCTCAAGAACTGGTGCGGCCGGCGTCGCCCGTTCCAGACCGCCCCGGAACTGCCCAAGCTGCTCGACACGCTGGACGCGCATTCCTTCCCCAGCGGCCATACGATGACCATGGTCGGCGTGCTGACGCCGGTGGTCATGCTCTGGCCGGCGGCGACCGCGTCCGCGGTGCTGATGGGGCTCGGCATGGCCTGGTCGCGGGTGGCGACCGCCCACCATTACCCGAGCGATGTGCTGGCTGGCGCGGCGTTGGGTTTTGGCGTCGGCTATCCGATGACCGAGTGGACCGTGCGCCTTTTCGGCTAAGCGCCTGAGCAGCGTTGCGCTGGCGCGCAAACGGAATGCGGCTCGGGTTGCTTTGATTCAGCAGGATTTCTGTCCGAAGGCCGGCGGCCACTTTTCGGAAACCCTGCGCAGCGCGCCGCCCGGCTCGCAAGTCTTGCGTTCCGCCGGGCGCCGCCGCCTCCCCTTCCAAGGAGGCCGGAAAGGGGTTAATGAGCCGCCATGAGAAGCGGATGGGCCGCTCGATCAGGCGAATTCGGTTCAAGAATATATCCGGTTCCGCGGTTGGCCACACGGTCGAACCGCCACGCCGGAGGGGGAGAGCGAGGGAATGACGGTCAAGACGGAACAGGCGGGCGGGAGCGGCTGGCTCAAGCCATTGTCGGGAATTAAATCGCCCATCGAACTGGCGCGTCAGTTCACGCCCAACTGGTTCGCCACCACAATGGGCACCGGCATCCTCTATATCATCATGCTGATGTCGCCCGTGCAGCTGCCCTACCAGCGCCAAGTCGCCGAGCTTCTGTGGATGTCCGACACCGGCTTCTACCTGCTGTTCGCCGGCTTGCTGATCGCCCGCCTCGTCATGTTCCCGGAAACGATCGAGCCGCTTCTGCGTCATCCGGTGCAGTCGATGTTTCTCGGCGCGATTCCGATGGGCCTGATCCCGATCGTCAACGCCAATCTGACTTTCGGCCCGGACCTGTTCGGCCCGGAGCGGGCGGTTCTCCTGTCCCATGTCCTGTGGTGGTTCGACGCCGCTCTGGCGGTCGGCGTGGCCTGGCTGGTGCCGTTCTATATGTTCACCCACCAGATTCACGCCGCCGAACAGATCACGCCGGTCTGGCTGCTGCCGATCGTCGGGCCCGAGGTCACCGCGGCCGCGGGCGGATTGCTGGCCCCCCATCTCGGCGGCGGCGCGGCGCAGCTCATCATCGCGACGGGTTACGTTCTATGGGCCATTTCGGTGCCGCTCGCCTTCAGCATCATCACCATCGTGTTCCTGCGGCTGGCGCTGCACAAGCTGCCGCAGAAGGGGATGGCCGCCTCGATGTGGCTGCTGCTCGGGCCGATCGGCACCGGCAGCCTCGGCCTGCTCACCCTGGGCCAGGCGGCGCCGGCGGCCTTCGCCGGCGCCCCGCTGGCCGCGACCGCTTTGGTCGCCCGCGACTTAGGCGTCATCGGCGGGCTGATCCTGTGGGGCGTGGGCTTCTGGTGGCTGGTGATGGCGCTCGTGCTGACCGTGCGTTACCTGCTTCAGGGCCTGACGTTCAGCCTGGGTTGGTGGGGCTTCACCTTCCCGCTCGGCGTCTATACGGCGGCGACGCTCATTCTTTACCGGCTGACCGGATTTTCCTTCTTCGCGGTCGTCGGGACGACCGAGGCCCTGCTTCTGCTGGGGATCTGGCTGACGGTCGCCAGCCACACCATGCGCGGCATGTGGACCGGCGAGCTGTTTCACGCTCCCTGCCTGTGCGAGGAAATGCTCGAACCGGAGGTCGAAGCCGAAGTGGTCAAGGAGAGGGATGAGTTTTTCGAGCGAACCGCGCGATAGAGCGCGCCGGGAAATCCGAACCGCGCGATACAGCGCGCCGGGAAATCAAGGAGTCCAACGCGCCCTATTATGCCATTGTTTTTACGCATATTATTGCCAGAAAGGTCAATCGACCTTTCGCGAATATGCTCCCGCGGAAAGCCGGGCCTCGCGCCCGGCCGTCTTTTCCTTCAGGGATCGTCGATCCGGATCGCTTCCGGCGCGTAGAGCAGCGTCACGCGGTCGCCGTATTTTACGCCGTCGATTTTTTGGGCGATGACTTCGATGGTGGTCGGCGGATGGAAATGCGCGGGCTTGGTGTCCGGCGAGGGAATGTAGATCAGCGCCCTGAAACTTTTGCCGTCGAACCGGATCGCGGCTTCGCTGAGATAGAAATCCTCGGTGAAGCCGGGACGCCCGCTATCGAATTTGTCGGTCCAGCGCACTGACTTCAAATGATATTCCGGCCGCAGGATCGTCATTCTTCGCGGGCTGATGTCGCAGCCCAGCGTTCCGGCGACAAAAGCCTCGTCCACCCTGCCGCCGAAATAGGCCTCCATGTCGAGGCCGAGCGCCCTGAATTTCGGAATTTGCAGCCGGATCGTCCCGCCATCCTCGTTGAATCGCTGGTCGTGGCCGTCGAGGGCGCGGCCCGAGGCGACCCTATAGCCCTGTTTGATGACGGCGGCGACTTCTTTCATTTTGCCCGGCCCTGCCTCATGCGAAGCGGGCCAGAGCCGCGCCAAGCCAGACGGCGCCGGCCATCAGCAAGGCGCAGAACACCGCCGCCGAGCCGAGGTCCTTGACGATCTTGATGGCGGGATCGATCCGCGGCGTCGTGTGGTCGCATAATTTTTCGACGCTGGTGTTGAGCAGTTCGATCGCCAGCACAGCGAGCAGGGAGGCGATCAGCTCGCCGCGGCGAAAGAAATCCGATGTCAGAACGAAGGAAACGG
>JAKANG010000100.1 GCA_021812505.1 Pseudomonadota bacterium | reverse complement strand
TCAAGCCGGCGATCGCCGTGAAGAAATTCATACAACACAGCGCCGTAGAATCAACTACATTTGCTGTTATAGCGCCAAAAGCCAGAGACAACTTCTTTCATTGCAAAATACAACTGCGTAGTTGCGTAGCGTTATAATGATAATTGTTCACAAGGCGGCTTATCTGACCTTAGACTCAAAACGCTTTGGGGCCAGATGCGCGCTGCTGCAAATTTGACGACGGCAAGGACGCAAGGATCGCCCGTTCCTTGTCCGTCAGGTCAAATCGTCGGCGCATCATCAAAGCCTCAACGAATCATCGGGGGCTTGGCATCAAGCTCCGCCGCTGCCGGGAATTCCGGTTATGAGTTTACGCCCCGAACACGAACCCGCCACCGGCGCATTGAGCCCGCCGCGCGCCCCATTGCGGCAACGCATGGTTAAAATTTGGGGTTAACCGCCTGTTAAAGCTTTCGTTCTAACCTGCTTGTCTGGCGCGGTCGGCTTTTCCGCCAAGGGCGCGCGCCTTGAATCCAGGAAATCGAGCGATGATTCTGGAACCGATCCACGCCAGCGAATTCGCGAAAGCCCGCCGCCCTCTGCGCCGAAGCCCCGCCGCCTGCCAATGGCCGCAGATGCTGCGACTGGCCCTTCTGGTCGCTATCGCCCTCGGCCTTGTGTCGCTGAGCCTGCATCCTGGCCCGGTCATGACGGCTGGCGCCGAGATCAGCCAGCATCTCGACCGCGTCTAGGATCTGGCGACCTGACTGTCATCGGGCGAGACGCCGGCCTCGGAACTTGCCGGGAGCTAGCGGTTCCATCGTCTGACGAGATGTTTTAGCATGTCGGCATGCCGACCAACCGCCGCCCCATGACTTCCGGTTCTCCGCGAACCACGCCGCCGCGCCGGCTTTTGCTCGTCCTGTTTTTGGCGCTGGCCTGCTTCGCCGGATCGGCGCCGCCCGCCGCCGCGCAAAACCCGATCGGCGATTTCTTCGGCTCGCTGTTCGCGCCGCGACGCGCCGCCCCGCCCGAGGAGCGCCGCGCGCGGCCGATCCATCGTCCCCGGCCTAAACCTGCCGCCGCGTCGAAATCCGCCGCGCCCGGAACGCCGGGCGCCGAGGCGCAAGGCCCCAAGCCGCCACCGAGCTTTTTCATCGCCGTGCTCGGCGACAGCCAGGCGAACATGCTGGCGCAGGGCCTTGCCGAGGCTTTCGCCGACGATCCCCGCGTCGCGATCATCAACAAGGCCAAGGAGGACACCGGCCTCGTCCGCGACGATTTCTACGATTGGCGCGCCGCGGCCAAGGCCTTGCTCGACGGCCCGCAACATATCGATGTCGCGGTCATCCAGATCGGGATCAACGACGACCAGAAACTGAGGCTCGGCGGCGGCGACACGCTCGAGCCCTTGAGCAAGCCGTTCAACGACATCTACGCCAAGCGGGTCGAGGAAATCGCAGCGGCCTTCCATGACAAGAACGTGCCGCTGATCTGGGTCGGCCTGCCGATCATGCGCAGCCAGACCCTCTCGAATGCGGCGCTGGTCTTCAACGACATCGACCGGCAATATGCCGAGGCGCAGGGCGCGCATTATGTCGATCTCTGGGAGGCCTTTTCCGACGAGAACTCGCTCTATCGCGCCTCGGGCCCGGACATCAATGGCGTCATCGTCCGGCTGCGCGCCGCCGACGGCGTCCATTTCAACAAGATCGGGGCGCGCAAGGCCGCGCATTTCGTCGAGCCGGAAATCCGGAAAATCCTTGAAGCCGCGCTGAAACCACCGGAAACGCCGGCAAGCGCCACGCCCGAGGCCCCGACGCAGCCCGCCCCCCCGACCGAGAACGAAGCGCCAGCCGCGCCCGCGCCGAAGCCGATCGCTGGCAAGGTCGAAAGCCTGACCGACGCCGCGATTTCGCCCGGCGGAACGCTCGCCGCGCCGCCGGAGGGCCATCGGCCGACGGCCTCCGAGTCGGCGCCCGCCCAACCGGGTCGCGCCGACGATTTCAGCTGGCCCGCGAAATGACCCCTGTTACGCTGGTTCGACCGGGGCGAAGAGGGAAGCGAAAAAGTCGAGAGCGACCTCGCCGCGCTGGTTGACCCCTTGGTTGCGGCTGGTGATCAGCCCGAGTCCCGGTTTCGACGTTTCGCGCTTGGCGACGACCTGAGTCGAGAAGGTGATCCGGTCTCCGACGAGCACCGGCCGGCGCCAGAGCATGTCCCTGAATCCCGGGGAGGCCCGGCTGACGACGCCGCCCAGGCGTTGACGCGTTGCGATGAAATGGCTCATCCAGAGGCAGGCGGTGTGAAGGCCCGCCGCCGACATGCCGCCAAACATATGCGCCCTGCCCGCCGCCTCGTCGACATGGAAAGGCGCGGGATCATATTTCAGCGCATAATCGCGGATCAGGTCGGCCGTGAACAGGGTCTCGCCCAGTTCGGCATAAGCGCCGACTCGGGCGCGGGCGAAATCCTCGGGCATGGCCGCCGCGGGATCGTCGATGCGTTCTACCGGGCCGGGCGCGGGCGGGCGGCGGGCGCCCGCTGACGGGGCGCCGCTTAACCGCTCACGACGCCCGAACAGCATGGAGATCGACTGCGTCATGACCTCCTGCCCGGCCTGATTGCGCAGGGAGGTGGCAAATTTGACGACGCCCGCATCGGGGCGCGCGCGCAGATCCGCCTTTTCCACGGTCGTCGTGCGCGCGGCGAGACGGTCGCCGGCGCGCACGGGAGCGAGCCAGCGGTTGTCCTCGACGCCAGTTCCCGCGAGGCAGGAACTGTCCTTCACCCAGGCGTCGATCATCATGCGCATCAGCGCCGAGCAGACCTGCCAGCCGGACGCCGCGAGACCGCCGAGAATCGTCCCTTGCGCGGCCTCGGCGTCGAGATGAAAAGGCTGGGCGTCATAAGTCGCCGCAAAGGCGACCAGCTCCGGCTCCTCGATGAGGTAATCGCCGTATTCCCGTGTTTCGCCGACCTCGAAATCCTCGAAAAAAACAAAAGCCATCCGCGTCTCCGACTTGCCGGCGGACTTTGGCGCCGGCGCCTTCACCCGACAATGAGGTATTCCTGCGAGACAAGCTATGCATTAGTCGCATATCAGCCTTGTGCATTGCGAAATTGTTTCGCAGCGCACAATCCGGCATAACCTCCTCACTCCACCAACGGTGCGGCTGTCCTCCCCTGCCGCTTCCGCGTGGGATAAACTATGCTCTGCCTTTGTGCGGACAAAACCGGACGCCTTCGCGTCCGGTTTTTTTTGCCTTTTCGAAGGGCTTGCTGGGCGGCGACGCTTGCGCCACCTTGCGCGCGACCATTCAGCCCAAAGGATTCGTCCCATGACCAAAGCGCTTCTCGGAATCATCGGCGGATCCGGGGTCTATGACCTGCCTGGACTCGAGGATGTGCGCGAGAAGGCCGTCGCCACGCCCTGGGGCGAGACCTCGGACCTTTTGCGCTTCGGCCGAATTGGCGGCGCGGAGGCGGTGTTCCTGCCCCGTCACGGTCGCGGCCATCGCCTCTCGCCCTCCGGCATCAACTATCGCGCCAATATCGACGCCCTGAAGCGGGTCGGCGTCACCGACGTCATTTCGGTCTCGGCCTGCGGCTCGTTCCGCGAAGAGCTGCCACCCGGCCATTTCGTCGCCGTGGACCAGTTCGTGGACCGAACCTTCGGGCGCCAATCCTCCTTTTTCGGCAATGGCTGCGTCGCCCATGTCTCCATGGCCCATCCGGTCGCGCCCCTGCTTCAGAACCGCCTCATCGACGCCGCCCATGAAGAGAAGATCGACATCGTCAGGGGCGGAACCTATGTCTGCATGGAGGGGCCGCAATTCTCCTCGCGCGCCGAATCGCTCGGCTACAAGGCCGCCGGCTATCATGTGATCGGCATGACCGGCCTGCCCGAGGCCAAGCTCGCCCGCGAAGCGGAAATGTCCTACGCCACGCTCGCCATGGTGACCGATTACGATTGCTGGCGGGAGGACGAGGCCGCCGTCGAGGTCCACAACATCCTCGACGTCGTGCGCTCCAACGCCCACAAGGCCTCGCGTCTGCTCGCCCGGCTGATGCAGGATTTCCCCACCGAGCACCAGCCCTGCCCGATCGGCTCCGACCGCGCGCTCGACCATGCGCTGGTCACCGCGCGCGACGCCTGGGACCCCGAACTGGTCAAGAAGCTCGACGCCATTCTGGCCCGCGTGCTGGCAAAGCGGTGAAACTGCCCGCTCCCTGGCGAGAGTTTATGGCGACCGAGGCCGCCGGCTAGTCCTGGCCGCGCTTTTCCCTCGCCAGTTTTCCGATGAAACGAACCGCCAGAGGATAGGCCGGGGCGCTGGCGGCCATTGAGTTCGTGAAAGGCAGCGGCGTGCAGGCCGCGATGGCGGCGAAGATCGATGCGCGCACTTCGGCGGCGGAAAATCCCGTCGCCGCCTTGATATAAGTGACGCGCGGCGCGCCGACGACGTAGCCTAGCTTATTGAACGAGAAGCGCAGCGTGATCTCGACCGTTTCCCCCTTGCCCGGCAGGGGCGGCGACCAGCAGGCGGCCAGCCGTTCGGCCGCCTCGCGCGGCCGGTCGATCGGTGGCGACGGCGCGAGCCTCCCGTCGCCGCCATTTTCCGAGAGGATGCGGACGACGGTGATCGCCATGCCCTGGGAAAATCCCGGGACGGGAAGCGCTGGCCGCGCGGGGCGAATCCCAAGGCCCGGCGCCTGAGGCGGCGGAAAACGGCTCGGAAAGGAGGGCGGCGCGCCATAGGGTTCGGGACCATTGCCGAAAATGATCATCGGCGGCGGCGGAGGGTAAAGGACGCGATTGCGGAAAAGGCGATGCGGCGGATGGCCCCAATGCAGGTGGTGCGGCGCGAGGCCCTGCGCCGGCGGCGCGGGATCCGCGCGCAGCGGCGTGGCGCAGGCCAGCGCGAGGGCCGTCGCCAGACGAACGGATTGCATCCCGGGAGCCGTCATCGCATGACCAATAATCGCCGCCCCGCACAGGTCAACCCGCGGGGGGCGCGAAAGGCGAAGGCGGCGACCGCGCTCGATCTTGAAGGACGGGTCCGCGCGAGCCATGTTCAGGAAAAGACAAGTCCTGCCGGACAGGACGGAGGCGGCGTCAAAACGGATTTGCATAAATGATCCGCGGCCTTAATGTGGCCGTCAGGGGCGCAAGCTCCGCATGACGAGAACGAAAGCAAGGTCCGGAGGAGCCCGAAAGCCCGCCACGATCCGGCCACATTGGAAACGACCAGACATGACCGCCTATGATGAGATCGCCCGGACGCTCGAACACCGCCTCGTCGAATTGACGGGCCACGTCGCCGCGATCGACAGCGAATTGCGCAGCAAGCTCCCCGCCGACTGGGAGGAGCAGGCGACCCAACTCGAAGACCAGGACGCCCTCGAAGGCATCGAAAAATCCAAGCTTCTCGAAATCCGCCAAATCCGCCTCGCCTTGCAGCGGATCGCCGATGGAACTTACGGAACCTGCTCGCGCTGCGGCGAAATGATCGACCCGAAGCGCCTCAAGGCCCTGCCGACAGCGACGACCTGCATCCGCTGCGCCGGCTGATTTCGGGGAGGGCCCTGCGCCGCGCCGCCCTTGCGTTTCAGGCCCCGCGCCTCTATAAGCCCCGCTTCGCGTTCGTTTCCGACACCCCTGGAGGCGTGAGCGCGATCACCTGAAAAAGGATAGAACCCATGGCCGAGATCAAGAAGCTCGCCGCCACGGTTCGCAGCGGGACCGGCAAGGGGGCCGCCCGCAGCGTTCGCCGTGAAGGCAGAATTCCAGCCGTCATCTATGGCGGCGGCGAAGCGGCGACGCCGATTTCGCTTTCCTACCGCGACGTTCAGAAGCTGATCTATGCAGGTCACTTCCTGACCACGATCTTCGAGATCGACATCGACGGCAAGGCCGAGCGCGCCATTCCCCGCGATTACCAGCTCGACGTCGTGCGCGACACGCCGATGCATGTCGACTTCCTGCGCCTGAAGGCCGGCTCGAAGCTCAAGGTCGCGGTCCCGGTCCATTTCGCCAACCACGAAGCCGCCCCTGGCCTCAAGCGCGGCGGCTCGATCAACATCGTGCTGCATACGATCGAAATGATGGTTCCGGCCGACAATATTCCCGAGTCCGTCACGATCGACCTCACCGGCCTCGACTTCAACGATTCGGTTCATATCCAGTCGCTGACCCTGCCGGCGAACTGCACGCCGGTCGACAAGTCGAACTTCACCATCGCCACGATCTCGCCGCCGGCCGGCGGCGCGGCGGCGGCGGAAGCCGAAGCCGCGGCGGCTGCGGCGGCTGCGGCCGCTCCGGCCAAGGGCGGCAAGAAGTAAG
>JAKANG010000099.1 GCA_021812505.1 Pseudomonadota bacterium | reverse complement strand
AAGCCGAGCGCCTCGCCGAGCGTATGGCCGGGGAAGGGCACGCCCGAGAGCGTCGCCGAATTGAGCTGCTGGAAACTGGTCAGAGCATTGGGCTGCGTCTTTTCCTCGATGGTCACCACCGTCGAAAGCGGGATCAGCGTTCCGCCCGCCGTGCGCAGCTGGTAGCGCCGCAGCCAGTCGTTGGTCAGGCGGAAATCGCGCGGCGCCTGGGGAATGACCTGGTAGGAGCGGCCGCCGAGGTCGAAGCGGTTGACGTAATTGCCGCCAAGGAAGGTTGCGAGCGTCGCGCCGATGTCCTGCATGGTCACGCCGAGGCTCGACGCCTTGGCGGCGTCGATCTTCACCTCGACCTGCGGCGTGTCGAATTTCAGGTCGCCGTCGGTGAAGATGAAGAGGCCGCTCTTCTGCGCTTCGGTCTGGAGCTTCTGCAGCACTTCGGCGAGGGTGCGGTAATCACCCGCGCTGCGGATGACGAACTGCACCGGCGGGCCGCCGGTCGAGCCGGGCAGCGACGGCAGCGCGAAGGCGAAGACCTGCGCGCCGGTCTGGTCGGCCATCATCGGCTGGAGGCTCTGGAGGATCTGGCTCTGCGTGCGCTGGCGCTCGCTCCAGGGCTTGAGCAGCATGCCGGCGATGCCGGTATTGACGCCCTGCGAGCCGTTGATGACGAAGACATGCTCCTTTTCCGGAACCTTGTCGAAGACGTCCTTCTGCAATCGCGCGGTGACCGTTTCGAGGTAATCGAGATTGGCGTATTGCGGCGTCTTGACCATGGTCAGCAGCAGGCCCTGGTCTTCCTCCGGCGCCAGTTCGCGCGGCGTCGTAACGTAAAGCACGCCGGTCAGCGCCAGCACGCCGACGAGGATCAGGATGGTCAGGGCGCGGAAGTTCAACGTCCGGTGAAGCAGCCGCTCGTAGCGTTGGCGCAAGGCCTCGAACAGGTCGTCGAGAAACTCGACGAGGCTGCGCCGGCCCTTGCGCCCGGCTCCCGGCAGATGGCGCTCGTGCGGCTTCAGGAGTTTCGAGCACATCATCGGCGACAGCGTCAGCGCGATGAAGCCGGACACCACGACGGCGCCGGCGAGCGTGAAGGCGAATTCCTTGAACAGCGCGCCCGAAAGGCCGGAGACGAAGCCGATCGGCGCATAGACCGCGGCCAGCGTGATGGTCATGCCGACGACCGGCGCGGCGATTTCCCGCGCCCCGAGCAGGGCCGCCTGTTTCGGCGAATGGCCTTCCTCGATATGGCGGTAGATATTTTCGACCACGACGATGGCGTCATCCACCACGAGGCCGATCGCCAGCACGAAGGCGAGCAGCGTCAGCAGATTGATCGAATAGCCGAGCAGCAGCATGAACATCATGACGCCGATCAGCGACAGCGGAATGGTGACGATGGGGATCAGCGTCGAGCGCAGGTCGCCGAGGAACAGGAAGATGACGACGACGACGATGGCGCCCGCCTCGATCAGGGTCTTGGCGACCTCATGGATCGAGGCGCGAATGAATTCGGTCGCATCATAGGCGATGGCGCCCTTCACGCCCGCCGGCAGCGCCGCCTCGATCGAGGGGAACGCCTTGCGCACATCCTCGATGACGGTGAGCGGGTTGGCGGTCGGCGTCGCATAGACGCCGATGAAGACGGCCTTCAACCCGTCGAACACGGCCGACGAGTCGACGCTTTCCGGGCCCAGCTCGATATGGGCGACGTCGCCCAGCTTCACCAGGGCGTCGCCCTTGTTGTAGACGACGAGCTGCGCGAAGGCCTGCGCCGTTTCGAGCGAGGTCAAAGCGTTGATGCTGGTCTGGGTGAAGTCGCTCTTGATCTGGCCCGCCGCGGAGGTGAAATTATTGGCGATCAGGGCGTTGCGGATATCGGACGCGGTGACGCCGCGCGCCGCCATCCTGTCCGGATCGAGCCAGACGCGCATGGCGAAATTCTGGCCGCCGATGATCTGGGCGCTGGCGACGCCGTCGATCGTCTGCAAGCGCGGCTGCACGACCCGGGTGATGTAGTCGGTGATCTGCGCAGCGCTCAGAACGTCGGAATTGAAGGACATGTAGAGCAGCGCCGTGCCCTGCCCCGTCTGCTTGATCACGACCGGGTCATTGGCCTCCTTCGGCAGGAGATATTTGACCTGCGCCACCTTGGCGAGCACATCGGTCATGGCGCGGTCGACATCGGCGTTGAGCCGCAGGTTGAGGGTGATCGTCGAGACGTTCTGTTGCGAATTGGAGACGAGCGTGTCGATGCCCTCGGCGCTCGCCACCGCCTGTTCGATCGGCGTGGTGATGAAGCCCTTGATGAGGTCGGCGTTGGCGCCCGGATAGGTCGTGGTGATGGTGATGGTCGCCGAGGACAGGGCCGGATATTGCCGGATCTGCAGATTGAATCCGGCCTGCGCGCCGACGAGCAGGATCAGCAGGCTCACGACGGTCGCGAGCACCGGACGGCGGATGAACAGGTCGGTAAAGGCGCCCATGTTTCAGGACCTCACGGCAGGGGCCGCACGGCCGGCGGCTTCATCGACTGGTCCGGATCGATCTTGACCGCCGCCTTGGGCTGAAGCTTGATCTGGCCCTCGCTCACCACCTTGTCGCCGGGCGAAACGCCTGCGAGCAGCACGATGCGGTCGCCCTGCGCCTCGCCGACCCTGACCGCCCGCCGTTCGACATGGAGCGGGCCGTCGAAGCCCTTGGCCGCATCGTCGGGGACGACCACGAAGACCGAGTCGCCGTAAAGCGAATAGGCGACGGACGTGCGCGGCGCCGTGACGACCTGCGCGGGCTTGCCCGCCGAGAAATCGACATGGGCGAACATGCCGGGCATGATCGTCTTTTCGGGATTGCTGAATTCCGCGCGCACCAGCATGGTGCGCGTGCCGGGATCGACCCGCGCGTCGATATTGCTGATCTTGCCGGCGAAGCGGCCGCCAGCGAGGGCGTCGATTTGCGCGGAAACCTCCTGGCCGACGAAAAGGTCGGGATAGTTCTGCTCGGGAACCTGGAAGTCGAGATAGATCGGATCGAGCTGCTGCAGCGAAACCATCGCGCTGCCCGCCGCGACATATTGGCCGACGTCGATCTTGCGGATGCCGAGCCGCCCGGCGAAGGGCGCCACGATATTCTTCTGGCCGATCAGGGCGCGCGTCTTGTCCTCGGCGCCGACCGCCTGGTCGCGCGCGGCCTGGGCGAGATCGTAATTGGCGCGGGCGGCGACGCCGCTCGCCTCGAGCGCCTTCTGGCGATCGAAGGCCTGCTGGGCGTTCTTCAGGAAGGCGAGGTTCGACCGTAGGTCGGCCTGTTCGGTGGAATCGTCGAGCCGCACCAGCAGCGCGCCCTTTTCCACGTCCTGCCCGTTCTTGAAAGCGATCTCGGCGACGATGCCGGCCACCTGGCTGGAAACGTCGATGCCCGGCACCGCCTTGAAGCTGCCGATCGCGGAGACATGGGGCGCCCAGGTTTCGGCGCGGGCCTCCACCACCGCGACGCCGGCGACCGGACGCGGCATCGAGGCGATCGCGGCGCGGGCCATTTCCGGCTTGAGATGGAAATGGAAATAATAGGCGCCGCCGACGAGCGCGGCGAGCAGGACGAAGACGAGAACGAAGACGAATTTGCGCATGGGCTCCGGACCGGTTCCGCGCCAAAAGCGGTTCAGGCTTCTACATTAGGATCATGCCGCGACGCAAACCACCCGGGCGCGCCAATCGACGGGCGGCCTGGGCCGCTCCCCGCTTCCCCGCGACTTTCAGCTCCCGGGGACATTTAATTGTTCGAGATCGGCGATCAAGCCCGGCCCAATCGGCCGCCAGCCGAGCTTTTGCCGGGTTCGTTCGCTTGTAGCGGGCATGTCGCGCCCCACGAACATCGCCAGCCAGCCGAAATATTCTTGCGCCTCGTCCGGGGCGATGGATTTGACCGGCAAATTCAAGCGGCGCCCGATGGCTTCGGCGATGTCGCGCATCGCCACGCCTCCTTCGGCGACGGCGTGATATCTGGCGCCTTTTTCCGCCGCGTCGAACGCGAGCCGATAGAGCCGGGCGACATCGAGGACATGCGCCGCGGGCCAGCGATTGGCCCCGGCGCCGACATAAACGCAGACGCCGTTCGCGCGGCACGTCTCGATCGCCGCGGTGACAAGGCCCTGCCTGACGGTATCGTGGACCTGCGGGAGACGCACGACCGATACATTGACCCCTTCCGCGGCGACGGCGGCGGCCGCTTCTTCCGAAGCGGCGCGCGGGATCACGTCGGAGCCGATCGTGAGACCGTCCTCCGTCGCGGGCTGACCGGGCGCGGTATTGGTCATCCCCGTCCCCGACGTCACGATGAGCGGTCGTTCGCTGCCGACGAGAACCGAGCCAAGCGCCTTGATCACCCGCCGATCGTCCTCGCAATTCGCGGCGAATTTCGAGAAGTCGTGGTTGAAAGCGAGGTGAATGACGCCGTCGGATCTCGCGGCGCCGTCCTTGAGGCTGTCGAGATCCTCGAGCGCCCCGCGATGAACCTCGGCGCCCATGGCCGCCAAAACCGCGGCCTTCTCATCCGAGCGGCAGAGGCCGAGCACCTCATGGCCTCCCTCGATCAATTCCCTGACGACAGCCGAGCCAATGAATCCCGTCGCGCCGGTGACGAACACGCGCATGGGCAAAGCCTCCAATTTTTCATGGGCGACAAATCTCGGCGAAAACCTTATTCTGGTAAAGTAGTGACCTTATCATGGTATAAGTCTTAATTGGATGAACGAATTCGTCGCCAAGGAAAACCTGCTCGGATCCTTTCTGAGGGACCGCCGCAAGAAGCTCGATCCGATCGCGCTCGGTTTTCCCGCCGAGCGTCGCCGTACGCCCGGCCTGCGCCGCGAGGAAGTCGCGCAGCGCGCCCATATCAGCGCGACCTGGTACACATGGCTGGAACAGGGACGGGGCGGCGCCCCTTCCGCCGACGTGCTCGACCGGATCGCCCGCGCCCTGATGCTGACCGGCGTGGAGCGCGAGCATCTGTTCCTGCTCGGCCTCGGCCGCCCGCCCGAAGCCCGTTACAACAAGAACGAAGACGTCACCCCGCGGCTTCAACGCGTTCTCGACGCGCTGGATCCCTGCCCTGCCATGATCAGGACCGCGACTTGGGACGTCGTCGCCTGGAATCGGGCGGCGACCGTCATGTTGATCGATTATGGATCGCTGCCGCCGGAACAGCGCAACATCCTGCGCTTCTTCTTTCTCGACCCGCGCGCCCGGTCCTCTCAATATGATTGGCATAACGTGGCGCGATTCGTGGTGGGCGCGTTCCGGTTGGACACGGCCCGCGCCGGCGCCGCGGCGGAGGTCGCGCCCTTGATCGAGGAGCTTCGGCGCCTGAGTCCCGAATTCGAGGCGATGTGGCGCGAAAACGACTTTCGCCGCATCCACGGCGAGGCCGTCAAGCATATCAAACATCCCGTGGCGGGTCCGCTTGCTTTCGAATTTTCGGCCTTTGCCGTGGATGGCCGCACGGATCTCACCATGGTGGTCTATCATCCAGCGACTCCGGCGGACGCGGACAAGATCGCTTCTTTGCTCGCGGCGCTGGTCGAGAAAGAGCGCAAGCCCCGCGGAGCGCCGAAGATAATTTGACAGTTTGATGAAAGTCGGACGCCACCGATTTGGCGCCAAGACTTGCGGCCGCACGGTCCTGCAAAAATAGACCTTTGGCTGACGTGATCATTATTTATGCAGCAAATGCAATCGAACCGTCCTAACGCCCCTTATAGGGCGCCACGCTTAAAGTTTAGGCTGTCAAATCTCGCGAGGCGGCATTTAAGCTATGTCAAAGCACGGGTGAAGCGGCCGATTCAGTCTGCAGAGGCGAGATTGGCGGGCAATTCGCAATCGCCGCGTGAAAGCCGGAGTGCGAACTCCCAATAAGCGACCAAGCCGATGAGCATGCCCTGTTTCGACGAGATGACCACCGGCGCCGGGACGCCCCGCGCGCTCTACGACCGGATCGGGAAATGGCTGCAGACCTCGCCGCCCGGGCTGCTCGACTCGCGCCGCCAGCAGGCGGAAATGCTGTTCCGGCGCATCGGCATCACCTTCGCCGTCTATGGCGACAAAGAGGCCGCCGAGCGCCTGATCCCCTTCGACATCATCCCGCGCCTTTTGGGCCATGATGAATGGAAACGGCTCGAGGCCGGCCTCACCCAGCGCGTCAAGGTGCTGAATATGTTCCTGACCGACGTCTATGGCGCGCAGGAGATCATCCGCGCTGGCGTCGTCCCGGCCGACCTCGTCTTCCGCAACGAGTGCTACCGGCCGGAAATGCAGGGTCGACGGGTTCCGCACGACATCTGGACCCATATCGCCGGGATCGACATCATCCGCGTGGACGACCAG
>JAKANG010000098.1 GCA_021812505.1 Pseudomonadota bacterium | reverse complement strand
CGGCGCGGTTCCATTTCGGCTTCACTGTTCCCCTGCTCGGCCATGGCAGCCCGGGCGAGACGATTGAGGCCGTCGCCGCCTCGGCGCGGGCCGACGGCGGCGATTTGGGCATGCTGCGGGCGAACTGGCGTTCCGGGGACGAGCGATGGTGGGAGAAGCTCGCCGCCGAGGGTGCGCCGAAGGTCATCGCCCGGTTGCCTTTCGTCGAACGCCCCGATCATCCCGCGGGCATGCCGGTCTTTATCATTTCAAATCCCCTGGCCGAAGCGGCGGCGTGCGACGTCGCCCTGTTCGGCGGGCAATGGTCGGGCGATGGACCTGACGACGCCGGTTTGAGGTCGGCGGGATGCGAGAGCCTGGCGCGCGCGCCGAGCAACGGCGGCGTTTCGATTCTGTTGTCGACGCCGGGTGACTGGGACCGTGAAAGGATTGCCGCAGCCTTCGGCGAGGGCTTGAGCGATCTCGCCTGGCTCGGTAGCCACGCTGAACGTTTCGCTCTGGCCCGATCCGATCAATAGAGCGGCTGGAGGACCGCCGGCAGCCGGAATGGCCCGATTAGAACCTTGCCGTCGGCAAGCGTCAGCGCAAGGGTCACGGTGTTGGCGGCTCCCTGCGGGGCGGGTCCCCTGCCAAACAACGCCCCCAGGATATTGCCCGCCTGAGCGGCGCCTGCCGGAATCCCCAGGCTTGCCAGGACCGGGCCCGCGCCTTGGGCGGCGAAATTCAGACGGCCGATCGGGCGATGGCTGTCGTCGAGCGCCAATGCGCCGTCGAGACGAAGGGAAAGCTCTCCCGATCGCCATTCAAGCTTTTCGATGCCCAGGACGCCTGACCTTTTCCGCCAATCCTCCAGGGCCGCGCGCCAATCCGCGCCCGCCGGCGGCGGCGCGATCTTGCCCGTCGCGACAAAATGGCCGGGCTCATTGCTTTTCAGCAAGGCTTGCAGGACCGGCGCCACAACGCCCTGGGCGTCCACGTCATAATTCAGGGTCGCGCCTTCCGGGCCGCTCTGAGGCTCGATCGAAGCGGCGAGGCTTTGGACATTGACCGCGACCCCGGCCTCAGCCGCTTCCGGGCGCCAGTCGAGCGATTTCACGTCAAGCCGCGCCTTGGAGACGCCGGACAGGCCCCAGGCGAGATCGAGCGTCATGCCGTCATGGCGCAGCTTGGCGAAGGGCGCGCCGCCTTTCGTCCGGATCACCAGCGGGCTGGAAAAGGTCAGGACGATGTGGTTGGGCGAGAACAGGCTCGCGACGCCATTCGCCTCCTCGACGCCAGCATAGAAAACAGATTCGCCCGCGCTCACAGGCGCCGCGAGGTTCTTGCAGCTCAATTTGAGGCGGAAGGGAAAGCCGCCGATCTCACTCGTTTCGCAAAGGTCTGCGAGCGACGCGCCTCCGAAAGCCGGTTGATGCACATAGCCGCCGAGTTGATGCGCGGCGTAGAGCCAGAATTCGCCGATTCCGACGCAGCCGAGGATGATCAGACCGATAATGATGTGACGGCGGTATCGGGACATGCAGGAAATCCGGACGGTCGCGACGCGGCAGGCGGCCAACGCCGATCCGATCGCCGTCGCCGGGCGGATCCGGCGAATCGGCCGTCATCCTAAAGCAAAAGGCGGCGCAAGAGAGACCGCGCTCTGAAAAAATCAGGCGGAATGCCTGTAAGATGGAAAAAGATCGCCGACAATGAAGGCGCGCTCTACGGCTGTTTCCGCGAGCAGATGGACATGCCACTCGTCGGCGCCGCAGGCCCGCGCCCGATCGGTCCAGCGCGCGAAATCATGGCGCGTCTCGCCCCGCGCTGGTTGAAAGACGAAAAGAATCGAGGCGTCGTTCGCGTCGCGGCGCACGGCGGCGGCGACGGCGCGGTTGGCGTCGAAAACGGGCTGTTCGCCTATCGGATAGACTGAGCAGACATAACGCCGGCCTGAGGCCCCGATCCAATTGTGGAACAATTTCTCCAGTCCGGTTTGAGCCAGGCTGGCAAGCGGGCGATGACCGGCGGCGACAAGCGGAAAAGGGCCCAAATCTGTTCTCTGATCATGTCCGGCAATGACGAAACGTCACGCAAACAAAAAAAGAACAAAACAAGTCCAATGTCAACTGACCGCAGCTGCGGCCTGGCTCGATTTCGCCAGATTGACCGCAAGACGCGGATCGGCCGCCAGGGATTCCGCGATCAGCCGATCGGTGGCCGTCTCGAGGCGCTGCTGCAAGGTTCGGGAAAATTCTGCCGTTGACAGTCCGACGGGGATGACTGGAAGGAACTCGACCAGCACCACGCCCGGCCGCTTGACGAAGGTGCGGCGCGGCCAGAACAGGCCGGAATTGAGCGCGACGGGGACGCAGGGCGCCTTCGCGGCGGCGTAAAGATGGCTGACGCCGCTCTTGTACTGGGGCGGCGCTCCGGCCGGGCGTCGCGTGCCTTCGGGAAAGATGAAAATGGCGCGGCCTTCCGCAATCGCCTTGCCTGCTTGTTCGACGAGGTCGCGCAGGGCGGCGCTTCGGCTGGCGCGGTTGATCGCGATCTGGTCGCTGCGGGTCAGATATTGCCCGAATATCGGGATGAAGGTCAGCTCGCGCTTGAGGATATAGGTGAAATCCTCGACCTGGGTGACCAGCGCCAGCGTCTCCCAGGCTGACTGGTGTTTCGCGGCGATGATGCAGCCCTTTTGCCGCAGATTTTCCAGCCCCCGGAACTCGACCTTCATGCCGCAGATCGTGTCGAGCAGCCAGAGCGTCGTCCGCGCCCAGCTGCGGGCGAGCTCCAGGATCGCCTTGCGGCCGAAGAGCATGGTCGGAAGGCCACCGATCGCGAAGACCGTCGTACACAGATAGAAGGCGACGTTGAACAGAAGGGAGCGAAGGTAAATCATGGGCCCCTTGTGCCGGAGGCGCGGGCAAATGAAAAGCCCGCGCGCGCTTTCGCGGCTCGTTCCCCGGGCTCTGTCGCGCAAAAGCCTCAGCCGTGTTCAATCGGGCGCCGCGAAAAAGCTGCGCAGGGCGCGAAAAACGATGGCGCGTGACACGAGGCCGGCAAGCATGGCTGCGCCGAGCGAGATCAGAACGATGGAGGCGATCCCCGACCAGCCAAGCGTGAAGGAGCCGAACAGCGCCTCTGCCTGTTCGCCGCCGGCGCTCGACGCCCAATGCCGGGAGAGAAGTCCGAGCACAAGGAACAAGAGGATGGCCGCGCCGCCGCCCGCCGCCCCGCCGCGCAGGCCGAGGCGAAGAAAATGGAACTGGAATTGCCGGGCGACGAAACCATCCGCGGCGCCGACGAAATGCAGGGCCTCGATGATTTCGCGATTGCCGGCCATCGCCCCACGCGTGGCGAAGCTGACGGCAAGCGCCATGGCGATAAGCACCAGGACGAAAATTCCGGCCGCCGCTCCGACCACGACCCGCGCCATCGTGTCGAGCCGCTGCATCCAGGCGCCATGATTGTCGAGGACGGCGTTGGGCAGGGCGGCGTCGAGCGCCGCCCGCAGCCCGATCTCGTCGAGCTGGGCCTTGGGGTCGCGGCGGACGGCGATCAGCCGGGGCGTCGGCAATTGGCTGAGATCGAGTCCTGCGCCGAGCCAGGGCGCAAGCAGGTCTTCGGATTCCTGACGCGTGAAGGCCCGCGCCTCGGCGACGCCGGGAAAGGCGGCGACGACGCGCGCCGCCTTGGCGGCGTCGGCGTCGAGGTCGCGGCCCGTTCGCGGCATGACCTGAACAGTCATTTCCATGGCGACATCGCCGCGCCAATCGCGCGCGGCGCCCGCCAGGACAATGGCGAAGCCCGCCGTGAGCGCGGCCAGGAAGGTCATGATCGCGATGACGAGCATCAACGAACGTCCGGCGACGGTTTCCGCAGGCACGAGCGGCGTGTCGCTCCAGGCGTCCGTCAGGTCCACCGTTTCGATCGGCGGCCGCGCCGCCATGTCTGGGGAGGGGTTCATCCGCGCCCTCAATCGTAGATATGCAAGCGGCCGTCGCCGAGGACGAGCCGGCGCGCCCCGTCGAACTGGTCCATCAGGGCGAGGTCGTGGGTGGCGATGACGACCGAGGTGCCTGATTTGTGCAATTCCTGGAAGAGCCGCATCAGGCGGCGGGCCAGAGAAGGGTCGACATTGCCGGTCGGTTCGTCGGCGAGCAGCAGCTGGGGCCGCATGATCAAGGCGCGGGCGATCGCCGCCCGCTGCTTTTCGCCGCCCGAGAGCACCGGCGGATAGACGTGCATCCGGTCGCCGAGGCCGACCCAGCGCAGGAGCTCCATGACCTCAGCGCGATAGCTCGATTCCTCGCGCTCCTGGACCCGCAGGGGAAGGGCGACGTTCTGATAGGTCGTGAGGTGGTCGAGCAAGCGGAAATCCTGGAAAACCACGCCGACCTTGCGCCGCAGCGCGGTGATCTCCGCCTTGTCGAGTTCCTGCGAGTCCTTGCCAAAGAGAGTGATCAAACCGCGCGTCGGCGGCATGGCGAGCAGGATCAGGCGCAGCAATGTGGTCTTGCCCGCGCCGGAGGGACCGGTCAGGAACTGGAACGTGCGGGGCGCTATGTCGAAACTGATGTCGCGCAGGATTTCCGCGCCCATTCCATATCTCAGGCCGACATTTTCAAACCGGACCAAAGCAGCCCCTCCCTCCTCCCGCCGCTTGCGCATTCCGCGGGGCGCAGGCTTGGGAGGGGTCATGTTTCCGCGAATCGCGTCCTCTTAACCCAGTTTTAACCATAGCAGCAGAGTTTTGAATTGCGACAGACCGCAGATCTTCTTCCCCAGCCCGGGCGCATACATGGCTTCCGCGTCAGCATTTTCGTCTCTCGACGATCACGATTATCGTTTCTCTTCCCGGCGCGGGCCGCCGGTCGAGGTCGGCGGCGTCGCCGCGGCCTCGGGGCGTCGCGCCGACTTTCATGGGAAATTACGGGCAGCCGAGGCCAAGGAAGACGGACGGCGCTGGCGTCCGGGACCTTGGGCGTGGGTTTTCGCCGGATTGTCGGCCTGGAGCCTGTTGATCGGCGGCCGCATGCAGATCGCGCGCCTCGTTCCGCCTGCCGCCCAGCTTTATTCGGCGCTCGGCTTCGACGTGAACCTGCGGCGCATGGCGATCGAAAATGTCGTCTCGAGCCTCGCCGACGAGGACGGACGCCCCGTTCTTGTCGTCGAGGGGGAGATTCGCAATCTCGCAGCCTCGCCCCACGCCACGCCGCGCATGCGACTCTCGGTGGTCGACGCCGACGGGCGCGAAATCTATCACTGGACGGCGGCGCCGCCGAAGGCGCGACTGGCCGCCGGGGAAAAGGCGGAGTTCCGCGCTCGCCTCGCCGTTCCGCCCAAGGATGGCCACCAGGTGAGGGTCCGCTTCGCCGCCCAGGCGGACAGTTCGGGATCGGAAAGGTGAGCGCCGCTGCGATCCTTTTCGATGAGTCGGCTCTCGTCACGCGCGTTTCTGAACTGGCGAGGGAAATTGCGGCGAGCGACCCGCGCGACCTGATCGCGATTCCGATCATGACCGGCGCTTTCGTCTTCGCGGCCGATCTGCTCCGGGCCATGCATCGCGCGGGACTCGCGCCGGAAGTCGATTTCGTTCAGATCGCGAGCTATGGCGCGGGCACGCGCTCTTCCGGCGAGATCAGTCTCCTGCGGGACATTCAGGCGCGCGTCGAGGGGCGCGACGTTCTGCTGATCGACGATATTCTTGAATCCGGCCGGACGCTTTCTTTCGCCAAGCGTCTCCTGGTCAGCCGCGGCGCGCGCCGGGTGATGATCGCGGCGCTTCTCGAAAAACCGCATAAAAAGGAAATCGAGGTTCACGCCGATTTCGTCGGCTTCACCTGCCCCGACCGCTTCGTCGTCGGCTATGGCATGGATCACGCTGGCCATTACCGGCAGTTGCCCTTCGTCGGCGTCCTCGATGGCCACTGATCAGGCGAAGGGATAGGCGGCTTCGATCCGGTAGGGACCGCCGCCGACCGAATCGCGCGAGGAAAAGAGTGCAAAGCGTCGGGCCTCGAAGGACAGGGCCAGTGGAAAAGCCCGTTCCGCCAGCCAGGCGCCGACAGCGGCCGAGGAGACGCCGCGCAGTCGCGCCAAAGTGACATGCGCGGCGAAATTCCGTGTTTCGGGCGCAAGGCCGTTGCGGCGGGCGATCGTTTCATGGGTCGCCTGCAATCGCGCCAGCAGGGGATCCGCTTTCACGCGGGCGTAGAGCACGCGCGGCTGCCGGCCGCCGAAAACGCCGATTTCATCGAGTTCGAGCCGCAGCGGCGCCCCGCCGGAAAAATGTTCCGTCTCGGCGAGGTCGACGGCAATCGCCTCCGCGGAGCGCGTGTCGATGTCGCCGAAGAAGCGCAATGTGAGGTGATAATCCTCGGGCTCGATCCAGCGC
>JAKANG010000097.1 GCA_021812505.1 Pseudomonadota bacterium | reverse complement strand
CTGCGCGCATTTGCGGCCCCAGTCCGATTCACAAGACTGACCTTGGCGGCGGACGGCATGCGAGACCTGGCCAAATTGTCGGTTCCCATCCTGGCGTTCTTCTTCGTCGCGGGACTGGTGTTCTGGGCATATCCCGAAGGGGGCGCGCCGGCTCGGCAAATCGGGATCGGCCTCGGATGGGCCGGGTGCGCCATGCTTCTCGCCAGCCTCTTCCTGGCCCTGCGCGAACCACGCCTGGCGCCCCTGCTTGGCGGGTTGGAAAATATGTATGGCTGGCATCATCGGCTCGGCATGGCGGCCTACATAGCGCTGTTGGCGCACCCGCTGCTGCTCGCCGGAGCCTCCCTGCCGAAGGCTCCGCGGGAAGCATGGGAGCTTCTGTCGCCCTTCAGCGAAAGCTGGCCGGTCTGGACGGGATGGCTGTCATTGCTTCTGCTCATGTTCGGGCTAGGCGCGACCTTCGCCACGCGTCTGCGCTATCAAATTCGCCGCCCCCTCCATGCGGCGCTCGGCGTTGCGGTGCTGGTCGGGTTGCTCCATCTCATCCTGTTAGGGATCGACGAACCGGTCACGCCGATCCTTTTCGTCAGTTCGGCGCTGCTCGCCTGGCGCTTCATGCGCGCAGACTGGGGCCTCGGCGCCTCTCCCTATGTCGTTTGCTCGGTTGCGCGCGTCTCCCCCAACGCCGTCGAAGTCAGTCTGGCGCCTCTGGGCGAAGCCATCGCGGCGAAACCCGGGCAATTCGCCTTGGTCGCCTTTCAGTCCAGCCGGCGGTTCAAGGGCTGCAGCGAGTTTCACCCTTTCACCGTCAGTTCGGTCGATGGCGTTTCCGGCTTTCGCATCGCGGTGAAGGCGCTTGGCGACTGCACGCGCAACATTCAATCCATCGAACCGGGGGTTCCGGCGCGCGTCCAGGGGGCATTCGGCGAATTTCTCGCCGATCCCGCGCCGACGCCGCAATACTGGATCGCCGGCGGCGTCGGAATCACGCCGTTCCTGGCCTTGTTGCGCGCCGGCAGGTTGGACAGCCCGACCACATTGATCTATCTCTATCGCTCGGGCGCCGACGCGCTTTTCGTCGACGAACTGCGCGCCCACGCCGCGCGCTGGCCGAAATTGACATTGCTGCTCAAGGCGACGGGCAACGAGCCAATGGATCCTGAAAGCGTCCTTCCCGCCGAGAAGCAAATCGGGAAGGGCGAATTCTGGCTGTGCGGGCCGCCGCCGATGGTCGAAACCTTCGCTCGTTTTCTTCGCCGGCGCGGCGTCGCCTATCGCCGGATGCATTTCGAAAATTTCGGACCCCTGTGATGCGCAAAATCTATCTCATGGCGACCGCCGCATTCTGGGTTCTGGTCGGCGGCCTGTGGCTAGCCGGTCTTTCGGCGCCGGAGACGCTCGCCGACTCCGGGGCGCCCGTGAAGAAAGACTATTCTCTGGCCGAGGTTGCGACCCATGCCTCGCCCGGAGATTGCTGGATGGCCATTCATGGCAAGGTCTATGACGTGACCGCCTATCTGCCGGACCATCCGTCGCGGCCCGATGTCATCGAAGTCTGGTGCGGGAGGGAAGCCTCCGCGGCTTACGACACCAAGACCAGGGGCCGCCGCCATTCCGAGGCGGCCGACCGGATGTTGGAGGGCTATTTCATCGGCGACCTGAAATAGAGGCCATAGCGCGCCTCGCTCCTGGCGGCTCGACTCCGCCGATCGTCGCGCTCGCCTGCGACCTGGAGGCGCCCGGCCCGGAGCCGAAAAATCCGGCGCCCGACGTTGTTCACCGGCTTCTGGTCTGTGCAATGAATGACGCGATTATTCGTTCGCTTAAGGACCGGGACGCTTTCGCGCCAGCGGGAAGCTTGTTGCAATATTTGCGCGACGAGGCGTCCGCGGAAACCGATTGCCGCCCCGGCGCGCGGCGCATAGGATCGGCGCCAACCTTGCCGCCGGCCGTCCGGCCGGCGTGGATGAGAATGAATCGCCGCGACCGGATCCATGACCTCCCCGTCGTTCGCGCCCGTCGGCGCGGGCGCCGTGACCTTGTCGCCGCGCTTTGCCCGGGACAAAGTCCACGCCCGCGAACCGGACGGCTCCCTCCGGACCAATGTTTGAAAGACCCGCGCAGGATGCGGGCGCAAAAGGAGAACGTCATGAAGCTTCCGCCCCTATTCGCCGCCACGGCCCTGCTGCTGGCCGTCGCCGGTCCGGCCGCCGCCCAGACCGGAGCGGTCCGCGTCGATCATCCGTGGTCGCGCGCCACGCCGGCCGGCGCGACCGCCGGCGCCGCCTATATGACCATCGAAAACGTCGGGAACGCCGATGACCGGCTGACCGGCGTCTCGTCCGACATCGCGGCCACGACCGAAATCCATGAAATGAAAATGGCGGACGGGGTGATGAAAATGCGGGCGGTCACCGACGGCCTCGCCGTTCCCGCGCATGGTGCGGTCGCCCTCAAGCCGGGCGGCTATCACGTCATGCTGGTCGGGCTGAAGAAGCCGCTGAAAACGGGCGAGACCGTGATCCTGACCCTCGATTTCGCCAAGGCCGGCAAGGTCGAAGTTTCGGCGCCGGTCATGGACATGACCTCGACGGGGCCGAAAATGGAGCGCATGAAGATGCATTGAGGCGCCAGCGCTCGGGGCGCGCGGCGTTCCGAGCACGCCCCTTTTTGCGAATCGTCAATTTTTCGGTCTAAACTGCGTCAGGCCCGGAGTCCGCCATGACCAGCAAGAAGTCCGCCGAAGCCGACGAATCCCCCCAGCCGGACAAAGAAGGCGACGCCTCCTCGGTTGCGCAGGCCCTCGGCGCCGTCCAAAGGGCGATGGAGGAGCTTGCTTCGCTGCTCGGCGCCGATCCAGAGGCGGCGGCGAGGGCGCTGAAAGAGGCGGGCCGGGCGGCCTCTGACAATCTCGCCGAACTCGCGGGCGAGGCCCGCGACATCGGGGAGGCCGGACTCGCGGAGATTTCGCAGTCGGTGCGGCGCAATCCCTTGCCGTGGCTCGCGGCGGCGCTCGGCCTTGGCCTCATCGTCGGGCTGTGGCGCAATCGGGCGCCCCGGACATGAGCGGCGTGTTTTCCGTCCTGGGCCTGGAGACGGCCGTGCTTTCGCGCCGTTTCCGGCTTTTCGCCGTCGGGGCGCTGGCCGGCGCGGTTCTGCTGCTGCTGTCCTTGAGCTTTTTCGCCTTTGCCGCTTATCTCGCGCTTCTGGCCCGTCTGGCCCCCTGGCTGGCGGCGCTTTCCGTCGGCGGCGGCGCGCTGGTTTTCGGCGCGATCCTTCTTGTCGTTGCGGCCAAAGCGCTGAACCGCGCGGCGGAGCAGGTCGAGGTCGCGGTCAAGACCAATGTTTTGGTTCGCGCGGCGCCGGTTGCCGCGCGGCTCGCGATCCGCAGCCCGCGCCTTGTCGCGGCGGCGGCGGCGCTTTTCGCGGCTCTCGTCGCCCTGATGCGCGCGCTGGGTCCGCGCGCCGCCAACACGGAACATTAAGCGCGCCTTCGCGAAAAGGCGCGGGCGAGGGCGCAAAAACCCTCGACATCGATTTCCTCCGCGCGCCGTGTCGGCGCGATTCCGGCCTCTTCCAGCAGCGGCGCGGGATCGCCAACTCCGGGCAGGCTCTTGAGGGCCTGGCGCAGCATTTTGCGCCTCTGGCCGAAGGCGGCCAGCGTCACCGCCTCCAGCGACTTGACCTCGCAGGGGACCGGAGCCGAACGCGGCCGCAATTCGACCACGCTGGAGGTGATTTTCGGCGGAGGCGTGAAGGCGGACGGCGGCACGTCGAACAGAATCCGCGTCGCGCAGCGCCAATTGGCCAGCACGCCGAGGCGGCCATAGTCGGCGCGCTCGCGTGGGCTGGCCACGATCCTTTCCGCGACCTCGCGCTGGAACATCAGCACCAGCCGGTCATAGAAGGGCGGCCAGGCGTCGAGGGTGAGCCAGGTCGTCAGCAGTTGCGTGCCGATATTATAGGGCAGGTTGGCGCAAATGCGGACCGGGCCTTCCGTCGCGCGCTCGGCGACGAAGGCGGGATAATCCAGCGTCAGGGCGTCGCCGGCAAAAACCTCCAGCCGTCCAGGATAGGCCCCGGCGATTTCCTCCAACGCCGCGAGGCAGCGGTCGTCGCGCTCCACCGCGATCACCTTTTTCGCGCCCTGCGCGAGCAAGGTGCGGGTCAGGCCGCCGGGACCGGGGCCGATCTCCAGAATGGTCGCCTCGTCCAGCGGGCCGGCGGCGCGGGCGATTTTTCCGGTGAGATTGAGGTCGAAGAGAAAATTCTGGCCGAGCGATTTCTTCGCGCTCAGGCCGTGGCGGGCGACGACCTCGCGCAAAGGCGGGAGATCGCCGCTCATGCGCGCGACGCTTCGAGGCGCGCGCGGGCCATGCGCGCGGCGAGCGCTGTCGCCTCGGCAAGGCTGGTTTCGCTGGCCCGGCCGGTTCCGGCGATGGAAAAAGCCGTGCCGTGGTCGGGTGAGGTACGGATGAAGGGCAGGCCGAGGGTGACATTGACGCCGCTGTCGAAAGCGAGCGTCTTGATCGGGATCAGCGCCTGATCGTGATAGGCGCAGATCGCGACATCATAGGTTTTCCGCGCTGCCGCGTGGAACATGGTGTCGGCGGGCAGGGGCCCGCGAACATCCAAACCGCGCGCGGAAAGCCGCGCGACCGCCGGCGCGATGATCTCGATGTCCTCGCGGCCGATGGCGCCGTCCTCGCCGGCATGGGGATTGAGGCCGGCAAAAACCAGTCGCGGCCGGGCGACGTCGAAATCGCGCCGGAACGCCTCGGCGACAATTGCGCCGATCTCGACGAGGTCGTCGGTTTTGAGCAGGGCGGGAACCTGCGCCAGAGGCACATGGATGGTCGCCGGGACCACGGCCAGTTCGCGCGACCACAGCAGCATCACCGGCCGCGCGGGCCGGGCGAAATTTTTTTCCGCCAGTTCGCCCAGAAATTCGGTATGGCCGGGATGGGCGAAACCGGCGCGGTAGAGCACGGATTTGGCGATCGGATTGGTGACGACGGCCGCCGCCCGGCCGGCATGGACGAATTCCACCGCGCGGGCGATCGATTCGATGGTCGCCGCCGCGTCGTTCGGGTCGGGCCGCCCCGGCTCGCCGCGGACGCGGGCGTCCAGGGCGACCACGGGCAAAGCGGAGGGAAAGATTTTTGCCGCCTCTTCGGGCGCCGCTTCGGCGATTTCGACCGCGAGGCCGAGCTGGCCGGCGCGGCGGCGCAGCAGATCGGGGTCGGTCAGGACAAAAAAAGGCTCGAAGAAAGCCGCGCCCTGCTCGCGGGCGCGGCTGTAAAGCGCGAGCGTGATGTCCGGCCCGATCCCAGACGGGTCCCCTTGAGTCAGGCAGAGGGGGCGCGGGATTTCGCTCATTTTCCTGTTTTGACGATCACGGCATGGCTGCGCAGATCGGCATAAAGCTCCTGGGCCTGCTTTTCGACGATGCGTTGCAGGACCTTGTCCTGCGCCTCCTGGCGCCGCGCGTCGGTGGAGGCGGTCTTGCGCTCGCAAACGGCGATCGCGGCGAGTCCGCTCGAGTCGCGGCTCGGCTGCGTCAGATGGCCAATCGGCGTCTTGTCGAGCAGGGCCGACAATGGCTCGCCCAGTTGCGACGAGGTTCGGGTGACCGGGTCGCGGACGACAAAATCGCCGAGTTCGGCGGCGACTTTGGGCCCGGTGTCGCAATTGACGAATCGCCCGCGCAAAGCCTCCATCTTCCTGGCGGCCGCCTGAAGACCCGCCACTCCCTGTGACGACGGCACGATCAGCAGCACCTGACGAAGCGTGTAGGTTTTTTCCTGGGCGATCGATTTGTCGCGCGCCATTTCGGCGTCCACGTCCGCGCTGCTCGCTTCGACGGCGCGGTTGCGCGCGCGCGCGTAGACATCGAAGGCGACATGGATGGAGAAGAAATTTTCGACGTGCTTGTGATCGACATGAGCCGCGGCGATCCGCTGCTGGAGCTGCGCATCCGTCATATGCGCCTTCTGGGCGTAGTAATGAATGGCCGGACCCAGCTGGGCCGATGTGACGTGAATATTGAATTTATTGACCTCGGTGGCCTTCACCCGCGATTCGATCAGGCTGTCCATCGCCGCCGAGGGCGACGACGGCTGGCCCATGGCGCGCAATAGTTTGGCGCGCTCCGCAAGATCGTAGGTTGTGACCGGATCGCCATTGATGCTGGCGACAATCGTCTGGGCGCGGACGCCCTGCGCCGGCGCAAGCGCCGCCATGACGAGCAGGCCGAGCGCGACCGCCCGCGCCGGACAGCCGAAATTTGTTCTGAACCGCAATGCCATGTTCCTGATCCGTGACAGCCTGTTCCTCGACGCCGCGCGCGCCGCCGACTCTTCTCATTTGCGAAAATTGCGGCGGCAATCCGATCGGCGCAACATGCTCTA
>JAKANG010000096.1 GCA_021812505.1 Pseudomonadota bacterium | reverse complement strand
GTTGAGTGTCGCCGAATGCATGGTGACCAACGTCACGCAGAACAGATAGGGGAAAGTGATTCGCGTGAGGCGAACGGCGAGATCGAATTTTTCCGGATCGGCGGCAAAGCCTGGCGCCATGAGGTGAACGAAGCCCGGCATGAACATCCAGCCAAGAGCGAGAATCACGATCTGCGCGATGAGCAGGAGCGTGAAGATCTGGTTGGCGAAATGGCGCGCCGCCCAGATATCGGATTTTTCATAGACCCGCAGATAGGTCGGCACATAGGCGGCGTTGAAGGCGCCCTCGCCAAAGATCGCCCGAAAGTGATTCGGCAGACGCATGGCGACCGCCAGGGCGTCGCCCATCATGCCGGCGCCGACCAGGCCGCTGAGCATGACGTCGCGCAGGAAGCCGGTCAGGCGGGAAAGCAGCGTCAGCCCGCTGACCGAGAGAAAACTTCTGTACATGGGGCGACGGCGCTCGCAATAAGATCGGACGGATCGGGTTTATTCGTCATCCGCCTCGGCCTGGGCGCCCGCCGCGGCGCCGATTCGCTCGGCGACGACATAGAGCGGGCGGCCTTTCACCTCAGCGAAGACGCGGCCTATATATTCGCCCAGAACGCCGAGCGAAATCAGCTGGACGCCAGCAAAGAACATGATCGACACGATCAGCGAGGCGAAGCCAGGAACGGTGACGCCCCAGATGAACACTTCAAGCACGTAATAGACCGCGTTGACCAGAGCGAAAGCGGCGATGGCCGTGCCGATATAGGTCCAGACCTTCAAGGGCACCGTGGTGAAGGACACGATGCCGTCGAAGGCAAAGCGGGTCAGCTTGCCATAGGAGAATTTGGATTCGCCGGAATGGCGCTCCGCAACTTCGAAGGGCACGCCGACCGATTTGAAGCCGATCCAGGCGTAAAGGCCCTTGGAGAAACGCGCGCGCTCACGCAGGCCCTTGAGCGCGTCGAGCGCGACGCGGTCGAGCAGGCGGAAATCGCCAGCGCCCTCGGGGAGGTCGATTTCACCGAAAGCGCTGAAAATATGGTAGAATTTTTTTGTGAACCAGCGCCGCGCCGGCGAATCCGTTTCGCGGCTTTGCCGGACTGCGTAGACATTCTGGTAGCCCTCGCGCCATTTGGCGACGAAAAGACCGATCGCCTCGGGCGGATGCTGGAGGTCGGCGTCCATGATGACCGCGCCCCGGCCGAGCGCGGCGTCCACCCCGGCGGCGATGGCGATTTCCTTGCCGAAATTGCGCGAGAAGGAAATCGCCCTGAGGCGCGGATCTTCGGCGTTGAGCGCGCGCAGAACCTCCCGCGTGTCGTCGCTGGAGCCGTCATCGATGAAGATGACCTCGAAACTCTCGACGCAATCGAGGGCCGGAACGAGCCGCCTGACCAGCGGGCGCAGATTCGCGCTCTCGTTGAATACCGGGACGATCACCGAGAGTTCGGGGGTCGCGCCGTTACATGGGTCAGGCATCAAAAGTTCCGTCTCTTCCGTCGCCGGGCAATCTGCCCCGGACGTTACCAAAAGTCCCGCAAATTCGCCCCCCTGTCGGGATTTTTCGTCGGACCCGTCAAAGAACTAGGCCGCGCGGCGAAAATGCGCAAGAAAGGGGCGATTTTGCGTCTGTAACGGCCCCCTCATGACCGCCCTCGCCTCTGTCGCGCTTTGCGCCGATGATTTCGCCCTGTCACCCGCGGTCACGCAGGGAATCCTCGAAGCGCTCGCCGCCGGGCTATTGACCGCGACCTCGGCCATGACCACGCAAGGAAACTGGCCTGACGCGGCAAAAGCCTTCCGCGCGCTTCGACCTGACGCCGATCTCGGCTTGCATTTCAACCTGACTCTGGGCGGGCCGCTGGGGAAGATGCCGTCCTTCGCGCCCAATGGCGCCTTTCCGGCGATGAACGCCATCGTTCCCGCCGCCTGGCGCGCCGCCTTGCCGCGCCACGAAATCCGCGACGAATTGCGCCGCCAGCTCGACGCTTTCGAAGACGCCTATGGCGCGCCGCCCGATTATGTGGACGGCCACCAGCATGTGCAGGTTTTGCCGGGAATCGCCGAGGACCTGATCGCCGAACTCAGCCGTCGCGGGCTGGCGGGAAAAATATGGCTGCGCGACAGCGCCGACCGGCCCAAGCGAATCTTCGCCCGCGGCCGGCACTGGGGCAAGGCCCTGACCGTGGCCGCGCTGGCGCGCGGTTTCCGCGCCAAGGCCAAGGCCGCCGGCTTCAAGCTCAACGACGGCTTTTCCGGCTTTTCCGATTTCGACGCGAAAGCTGATTATGGCGCGGATTTCGCGACCTATCTGCGCGCGCCCGGCGCAAGGCCGCTGATCATGGGCCATCCCGGCCATGTGGACGCCGAACTGGCGCGCCTCGACCCGGTGACCGAATCGCGCGAAACGGAACTGGCTTTTCTGCTCTCCGACCGTCTCGGCGTCCTTCTCGCCGAGGCCAACGCAAAACTCGCGCGGCTCTCCGCGATGTGACGTTCAACAGTCGAGCACGTTCGCCAGATCGGCAGCGTCGGCGCCGACGGCAAGGAAGCGCCCCTGCTTGACCTCGGCGAGATCGCGCAGGAACGGTTCGTCGCCATCGCGGAATCGGACCAGGTTCAGGCCGCGCGGCGCGAAGGCGGCGTTGGCGAGGGCCTCATCATCGGCGCCGACGATCCATTCCGCGCGCGCAAAGGCCTGCGCCCGCTCCGCGAAAGACATGGGGCGCGGATCGACCACGGCGAAGTCCCGGCGCGCGAGCAGATCGACGAGCGCGGCCTCGTCTTTGGCGGCAAGACCGCCTCTGACGAAAATCCTCAGGGGCGAAGCCTCGCTTTGCGCAAAACGGGCGGGCAGGAATTCCAAAACTTCCATCGCGCTCTGCGATTTGACGGGAGGAAGACCGGCGACTGGCAGCGGAAAAACCAGGCGTTGGAAAAAGACCGGCTCCTCGCCGATGGCGACGACCCGCTCCGGCCGCACGCCGAACAGGCCAAGACTGTCGCGCATGATCCCCGCCATCGGCCCCGGAGCGCCTGAGACGACGATCCTGAACTCCGACAGGTCGCAAAACTGCGCCGCGATCGCGATGCGCGGCAGCGTCTCGACCAGCCAGCAGCCATAGTCGCCATCGCCCGGCTGGCGCAGGAAGATGAAATCGCCGGAGAGGCGCTTCATCTGTCGCAGGGGCGGGATGCGCACGGAAATTCCGCCGTCCCTCTCGCGGCGGAAGGGCCCAAAGCGTGGCTGCTCGGCAGCGCGGCCAAAACTTTCGGCGACGATCCCGCCGCCGGCGGCGACCAGGATTCCGCCATCGACGGAGCAGGCGTCCTCGAACAGGGCCAGGCCGCCGGCGGGGGGCCGACCTTCGCCGCCATCTGCGCGCGGATACGGCGATTCGGCCGGCAAGGCGTGAAAAGCCTTCGCCAGCTCCGCCGCGGGACGGACCCGCGCGCGACGCCAGAACGGCGAGGTCAGCGCCAGCCTCTGCTCGCCCAAATCGAAAAACCGCCAGGCGAAATCCGCAGCCCTGCCCTGCGTCATCGCGCTCAATAACCCATCGGCGGCGGTTCTGAGTCGCCGGACGTCGACGGGCCCGTGGCGCCTAACTTCTCAATGGGCATGGTCACGGTGATCGGCCCGGCCTTGGCGAAATCCAAAGTGACATGGACGGCGCCGCCCTGGACGAGCGGCTGCTTCAGGCCCATCAGCATCAGATGATAGCCGCCGGGCTTGAGGGGCACGGTCGCGCCGGGCTTGATCTCGAGCCCCTCGGGCAAAGCCCGCATTTTCATGACCGAATTGTCCATCGCCATCTCATGGAGCTCGACGCTTGTGGCGACGTCGGCCGTGATGGATTTCAACCGGTCAGGCGCCGAGCCCTTATTGACGATGGTGAGATAGCCGACGCCGACCGTGGCCCCTTGCGCGGTGGCGCGGCTCCAGGGCGCGACGATCTCGATATCAGCGGCCCAGGCGGCGCCCGCGGCAAAAAGCGCAACGCCGGCAACCACGGCGCGCGTCGTCATCTTGAGATAGCGCATGTCTCCCCCCTTCATTCATCGGCGACGCGATTGATCTTTCGCCCGCGCGAATAAATGTACGCCAGCAATATGGCGATCAATGCGCCGACTGGCGGCGTGAAATCGCGCATGAGGTCCGGCGGCATGGCGCTCGACAGAACCAGCGTGTCCGCCGCCGCCATCCGCCCGGCGATCCAGCCCAGCAGGCCGGCGCTCGCCCAGAGCAGCGGCGGCTTGCGCAGGATGGTGATGAATTGCGCGGAACCAAGGGCGAGCAGCGGGATCGACAGGCCAAGGCCGAACATGACCAGCGGCTTGTCGCCCTGCGCCGCCCCCTGCACGCCGATCATGTTGAGCAGGGCGCCCTGGGAATCATAGGCGAGCGCCGCGGCCATGGCGGGCCCGAGGCGGCGGTTCGGCGTTATTTGCGGGCTCTTGTCGGATTCGCCGCGCATGGTCGCCAGCAGCGCGGCCCACAGCAGGAAAGCGGCGCCCACGAAGCCAAAGCCAGGCAGGTCCGAAACCGCCATGAGCGCATAAACGAGCGCGATGCGCAGCAGGATGAACAGGATCGTGCCGAGATTGACGCCCAGCCGCTTCTGCTCCTGCGGCAAGGCGCGGGTCGCCAGAGCCAGCACCACCGCGTTTTCGCCGGCGAGGACGAAATCGATCCACAGAAGCTCGATCAGGCTGGCGATCGTTTGCGAAAGATCCATCGATGGGCTCGTTGTCTTGTCTGGCGCTCGCGCGGGCTTAGGCCAAAAGCTCGTATGATGAGCGAACGCGCGGCGCAAGTTAGGCGATCGCGAAATCTTTCGCCATGAGCAGAATGACGCGGGCCGCGCGCTCAAGCATGACGCCGCGCCAGTTCGGAAGATGCAGGAAGCAGGCTCGGCGATCCATCAGCAGCGAAAGATAGAGGCTCTCGTTGCAGAGATAATCGCCGGCGTCGCGCGACGGCGCGGCGGCAAGACCGCTGCGGCGCGCGAGCGCCGCGAGACGCGGCGCCGAGCAGGGCGCGCGCAAGCCGTCAGGTCCGCCATGGACGATGAAGCGGCAAAACGCCCGCCGCCGCGCCGCATCCGGCTTCAGGATCGAGACGCGATTGCGCGCGAGCGTCTCGACGGTCAGGCGGCGCCGGCGTCCGGCCACGCCGAGCAGCAGGACCGCATCGGGGCTTGTCGCCGCGAAGAGGCGCGACAGCAAGGGCGACAAGGCGTCATGCTCCACCGGCAGGACGGCGACATGGAGGTCGATCCCGGCCAGGGCGAAACGCCTTTTCTCCATTTCCAGTCGCCGCGCAACGATTTCCGCCGGGTTGCGGCGATGACCGGGAAAGGCGCTGAAACCCGCGACGAGCAGCGACCGGCGCATGGTCACAGCCCAAGCGCGGCGGCGATCTTGTCCACGGCGATTGTCGGCGACAACGCGCCCTCCGCGACCTTGCGCTCCAATTCCGGCAGCATGGCCCGCACCTTGTGATCCGAGCGCAGCCGCGAGAACATCAGTTCCTCCAGCATCGCCCACATCCAGCGGACCTGCTGGTCGCGGCGCTTGCGCGCCAGTTCGCCCGAAGCTTCGAAGCGATGGCGATGTTCGACCACCTTGGCCCACATGTCGTCGAGGCCGATATTTTCCAGCCCCGAGATCAGCACCACCGGCGGCGACCAGTTCGCTGAGGCCGGCTGCATGATGTGCAGCGCCGCTCGATATTCGCCTGCCGCCGCGACGGCGCGGGCGCGGCCCTCGCCTTCCGATTTGTTGACCGCGATCATGTCGGCGAGTTCGAGCACGCCCTTCTTGATGCCCTGCAACTCGTCGCCGGCGCCCGGAAGCATCAGCACCAGGAAGAAATCGGTCATTTCGGCGACCGTGGTCTCCGACTGGCCGACGCCGACCGTCTCGACCAGAATGACGTCGAAGCCCGCCGCCTCGCACAAGAGCATGGTCTCGCGAGTCTTGGCGGCGACGCCGCCGAGCGTGCCGGACGAAGGAGAAGGCCGGATGAAGGCGTTGCGCTCGACGGAAAGCCGCGCCATGCGGGTCTTGTCGCCAAGGATCGACCCGCCGGTGCGCGCCGAGGAGGGATCGACCGCAAGAACGGCTACCCTGTGGCCGCCCGCGACGAGATTGGCGCCCAGAGTGTCGATCGTCGTCGATTTGCCGACGCCCGGCACCCCGGTGATCCCGACGCGCATCGCCTTGCCTGTGTGCGGCAACAAAATCTGGACGAGTTCGCGCGCCTGGCGCTGGTGATCGTCTTTTCGGCTTTCGACCAAGGTGATGGCGCGGGCGAGCGCGGCCCGGTCGCCCGCGCGCAGGCGTTCGGCGAGTGTCGGGATATCAAGGGCGCGGGGATTGGGTTGCGGCGAAGTCATGCGGTTTTATAGGCGGGCGGCGTCGCCGGCGAAAGCCGCAGATAGTTGATTATGTCTGCGTCCGAATGACCGGCGCTGA